>JAENWT010000008.1 GCA_016650125.1 Thermoleophilia bacterium | reverse complement strand
CGACCCGGGCAGAGGATCTCGCTTCGATCAGGTCGCTTCGGCCAAAGCCCTCGAAGCTCGCGGCGAATCCGAGACTTCGCCGGCAGGTTCAGCTGATGCTTCAGGATTACCTCTCACCGAGGCAAATCTCGAAGGCACTCGAGATCAAATATCCAAACGACCCGGAGATGAGAATCAGCCCCGAGACGATCTATCAATCGCTTTACGTTCAGACCAGAGGCCGGTTCCGGAAGGATCTGACCGCTTATCTGAGATCCCAAAGGAAGAGGGGAAAGATCAAGGACATGGTGATGATCTCCGAGCGCCCCGCAGAGGTTGAGGACCGGGCTGTTCCCGGCCACTGGGAAGGAGACCTGATCGCCGGCAAGGGCAACCGTTCATTTATCGGGACCCTGGTCGAGCGGCACACGCGTTTCGTGATGCTGACTCACATCGAAGGCAGCGCAAAGACCGAGGTGGTTTGCGCAGCGATTGCCGAGAAGATCACCGAGCTTCCCGAGCATCTGAAGCTCTCACTGACCTGGGATCAAGGTAAGGAGATGACCGACCACGCTTCGTTCTCGGTGAAAACCGGGGTTCCGGTCTTTTTCTGCGAACCGCACTCACCTTGGCAGCGCGGCTCGAACGAAAACACCAACGGGCTGCTCCGGCAGTTCTTTCCAAAGGGCACCGATCTCTCCGTGCACGGCCCAGCGGAGCTGGACCGTGTTGCCCGACTGATGAACCTCCGGCCCCGGGAAACACTCAATTGGAAGACCCCGGGTGAGAAGATGGGGGAACTGCTGTTGCGTTGACCGCTTGACGCCACCCCCTCTCTCCGCCGTCACAGCTTTGAATTAGGCACAGGTTTTGTCTTCGGACAAAACCTGTGTTTGCTGCAGTGGGGGGTCGCCTGCGACATCGCAGGGGTCAGCTTCGGCGAACTGGGTCGGTTACGACCTGAGCCTGGGTCCCTAGCCGACCCAGTTCCGGATTTGGCGTCCTGCCTGGGTCTCGGGTACTTCGGGCCTCTCGATTTCACGAAGTGACCGGATTAAAGGCCGCTATGTGGCCTCGATTCAGGTCACTTCGGTCTTTGCGGGCTTTCGGTGCTCGGCCCTTGGCGACATCGCACGGGTCAGGCCTGAACGCCTCGAACCTCATTCTGCTCCGGATATTCGGAGATAGCTGTACAAAGCGAGCCAGAATGGACCGATCGTCCTGTCAGGGCCGGTTCTTTGCCGCGTTCAGTGCATATGGGACTACTACGCGGCAAAGAACGACGCTTTTCGTCCAAGTGGGGTCAGCTGGAACGGGTGGCGCCAAATTCTCTCGGAATCCCGGAACGAAGTGAGGAGTTCCGAGGAAGATTTGGTGACAGGACCCGTGACTAGACGGGTTCGTCCCTCAGGCGTCGTCGCTGCGGATATCTGTCATGCCGCCCGCGTAGCCCGGCCGAGGCGGGCCTGGTGACGGTTCCGGATCGGAGCTCGGTGTGTTCACCGGTTCCGGCTCGGACGGGAAATCCGGTTCCGGCTCAGTTTCGGACTCGGGCGGGAACACTTCTTCTTCGGCGACACCGTTGATCAGCTTTTCGAACTGCTCGGCGTCGATCGTCTCCCTGACCAGGAGGATCTCGGAGATCCGGGTCAGGTCGTCGCGACGCTGGTCGAGGATGTCGCGGGCAGTCTGATGGGCGCCTTCGACGATCCGGCGGATCTCGTCATCGATCTCGCGGGCAATCTCGTCGGAATAATCCGGCTCGGAACCCATCTGGCGACCGAGGAACGGCTCACCGCGATCATGGCCGAATACGCGCGGGCCAAGGCGCTCGGACATGCCGAAACGCATGACCATCTGCTTGGCCGTGGCCGTCACTTTTTCAAGATCGTTCGAGGCGCCGGTGGTGATTTCGTCGAAGACCAGTTCTTCGGCGGCGCGGCCACCGAGGGTCATCGCCATCGTTTCGCTGAGTTCAGCCCTCGAGGTCAGGAACTTGTCCTCGGTCGGCAGGGAGATCGTGTAGCCGAGGGCCTGGCCGCGACTGATCACCGAGACCTTGTGGACGGGATCGCAATTCGGCAGCAGGTGGCCGACGATCGCGTGCCCCATCTCGTGGTAGGCCGTGATCTTCCGTTCCTTCTCCGACATGATTCGGGTCTTCTTCTCGGGTCCGGCGACCACGCGCATGATGCCCTCTTCGAGCTCCAGCATCGTGATTTCCTTCTTGCCCGAGCGCGCCGTCAGCAGGGCGGCTTCGTTGATCAGGTTCGAGAGGTCGGCACCGGTGAATCCGGGGGTCTGGCCGGCCAGCGCGTCGAGGTCGATCTCGCCGGCGAGCGGCTTGCCGCGCGAGTGGACCTCGAGGATCTTCTTGCGGCCGAGGCGGTCGGGGCGGTCGACGGCGACCTGGCGGTCGAAGCGGCCGGGACGGAGCAGGGCCGGGTCAAGGATGTCGGGCCGGTTGGTGGCGGCGATCAGGATGATGTTGTCCTTGATCTCGAATCCGTCCATCTCGACCAATAGCTGGTTGAGAGTCTGCTCACGCTCGTCGTGACCGCCGCCCATGCCGGCACCCCGGTGGCGGCCGACGGCGTCGATCTCGTCCATGAAGATGATGCACGGGGCACTCTGCTTGGCCTGCTCGAAGAGGTCGCGGACGCGGCTGGCACCGACACCGACGAACATCTCGACGAAGTCCGAGCCGGAGATCGAGAAGAACGGCACGCCGGCTTCACCGGCGACGGCCCGCGCGAGCAGGGTCTTGCCGGTTCCGGGAGGTCCGTAGAGCAGCACGCCTTTGGGAATGCGGGCCCCGAGGGCCTGGAATTTCTTTGGCGTCTCCAGGAATTCCTTGATCTCGTGGAGTTCCTGCACGGCTTCGTCAGCACCGGCGACGTCCTTGAAAGAGATTTTGGGGGCGTCGACGGCCATCTTCTTGGCCTTCGACTTGCCGAAGCTCATCACCCTTGAGCCGCCGCCCTGCATCTGGTTCATCAGGAAGATCCAGAAACCGAAGAAGAGCAGGAAAGGCAGGATGTAAGTGAGCATCGAGAGCAGGGAGCTGCCGCCGGTGCTCTTGACCGTGACTGCGACTTCGTTCTGGTCGAGCTGGTTGAGCAGGCTCTGCTCGGTGTTGTTCGGGTAGCCCGTGTCGAACTTCTCGCCGCTTTCGTCGGTGCTGCCCGCGGCGGGGTTCTCCTCGACGTCGAGCGAGTTGTCCTTGGGGTTGATCGTGACCGACTTGATCTCACCCTTGTCCACCTTGGTGAGGAACTCGTTGTAGGTCGGCGGTTCCGGCCCCTTGTCAGGGCTGATCACGCGCTGGGCGACAAAGGCCAGGATGACCACCAGCAGGATGGGGAACGCAGCGCTCTTGAAAAACCGTTTCAAAGTAACTTGGATCGCTTTCTGTTTCAGCCTCGCCGGAGTCTCCGGACCATGCGGCCGAAAGGTCAGACTAGCAGGGAGATACAGGCGCCCGTTCCCAATTGGAGCCAATCATGGCAGGGCTCTTCCTGCCAGGATTGACGACTACAGAGTCGGAACCGAGTCTTCCGGGAGGGAAGCGACGTAGTCGAGGTTGCGGTATCGCTGGGCGTGATCGAGCCCGTAGCCGACGACGAAGGTGTTCGGGATCTCGAAACCGGTGTATCTGATCGGCACTTCGACCCGGCGCCGTTCCGGTTTGGTCAGCAGGGAACAGACCTCGAGACTGGCCGGATCGCGCGCCTGGAGGGTGCGCATGAGGTAACTGAGGGTCAATCCGGAATCGACTATGTCTTCGACGATCAGCACGTCCCGGCCGGTGATCGAGTCATCGAGGTCCTTGAGGATGCGGACCACGCCGGAGGAGTCACTGGACGAGCCGTAGCTCGAGACGGCCATGAAGTCGATCTCGCAGGGCACTTCGAGTCGGCGCAGCAGGTCGGCGATGAAGACGACGGCGCCGCGCAGCACACCGACCATCACCAGGTCCTTGCCGGCGTAATCGCGGCTGATCTCCGACCCGAGCTCCTGGATCCTGAGCTCCAATTGTTCCGAGGAGATCAGGACCTCCCCAACGCTGGCTGCCATATGCGGCCAGTCTATGCCCGGGCGGCGCTCAGGCGGACCGCCGCGGTCGTCTCCGGGCGCAGGCGGTGACGGTGCGCGACCGCCAGGCCGGCGACCCAGACCACCTCGGCGCCGGAAACGACCACCGGAACCTGGCCGCGGTCCGATCGCGGGACGCCGGCGTCGGTGAAAAGGTCCTGGAGGCTCTTGCTGCCTTCCATGCCGAGCGGCTGGATCCGGTCTCCCGGCTGCCAGCCCCTCACTGTCAGTACCGGCGCCAGCCCGGCGCTGTCCAGGGTGGCCACGTCCGGCCCCGCCGGCTCGAAGGGTGGATCGAGCGCGGCGGCACTGATCGCCCAGCCGGCCCAGAGCACGCTGTGGCCCGGGCTGACTTCCACCCCGTCTGCGACCGCCGCCGGGGAATCGCTTTCGACCGCGACCGTGCCCGCTTCCATCCTCAGCCGGTGGCCGCGGCCGAGGTCGAGCAGCCCGCCCTCGGGCTGGTTGGCGAGCCGCCACGCATCGGCCGCCAGTTCGATCGAGACCGGAACCGCCTCACCGGTTTCCCGTTCCGCCAGGGCACGGATCACCAGGCGCCGCATCGCAGGATGCAGGTCCATCAGGGCGGCGGCCGGCAATCGCCGAACCTCGCCGAGTTCGCGGTCGAGCAGTGCTCTGGCGAGACCGTCGAGGAAGTCGCCCTCCTCGATCAGCTCGGCGCGGGTCAGGGCCAGGTTGGCCGGGGCGGCCGGGTTGATTCGCGAGAGCACAGGCAGGACCTCCCGGCGGATCCGGACTCGGGCAAAGGACGAATCCTCGTTCGAGGCGTCGTCGACAAAGCCCAGGCCCGATTCCTCCGCCAGGGCCCGGGTCTCGGTCCGGGTCAAGCTGATCAGCGGCCGGACGATCCGGCCGCTGGCCGGCTTCATGGCGGCCGCGGCCCGGCGCCCGGGCGAGGCGGCCAGGCGATAAAGCACCGTTTCGGCGACATCATCCTCCGTGTGGCCGACCGCGATCCAGTCGGCGCCGCGCTCGTTCCGCAGTTCTTCGGCGGCGGCGTAACGCAGCGCGCGGGCCCAGTTCTGGATGTTGCCTTCGGGAACTCCCGCCCGGCGGGCCACCAGTTCCACCCCGAGTCGCGCGCAGGCGGCTTCGCAGACGGCCTGGTCGGCGTCCGACTCGTCGCGCAGGCCGTAATTGAGGTGGAGCGCGACCAGGCCCTCCAGCTCAGAACCGGTCAGACCAGCGAGCAGGCTGATCGAATCCGGACCGCCCGAGAGCAGCACGACACCGCTCGAGCCGGGTTCAATCAGCCCCGAGTCGCGAATCGCTTCGATCAGCGGGGACGGCGGAGAGCCGCCGCCGTCACTTCTTGACACGGACGAGGAACAGCGGCGTCGGTTCCGGGAATCCCTTCAGGTCGACCTCACCGAGGCCGTCGAGTTCGAGGTCCTGGTGCTCGCCGATCGCGTCACGAACGGTGTCGGTCACCAGCACCTCGCCGCCGAGCGCACGGTTGACCACTCGGTGGGTGAGGTTCACCTGACTGCCGAAATAGTCGCCGTCGCGGAAGACCGCGCCACCGTAGTGGATGCCGACCCGCGGCTTCGGGCGATCGTCGAACAGCGCCAGGAAGCCGACTGCCCACTCTGCAAGCGTCACCGGATCCGGCGAGACGACCATGACTTCGTCACCGATCGTCTTGACGATGTTGGCATCCGGCGGCAGGGTCGCCTCAACCGCTTCGGTGAAGCGCTCGATGACCGAGAAGGCCTCGGCGTCGCCTTCTTCCTCGGTGAATCGCGTGAAGCCGGTCAGGTCGATGAAGCAGAGGCTGATCCGGATCTGGTCGATCTCGGTGTCGCCGCCGAACTCGTCCTCCATGTGGCCGACCACGTCCTGCTCGATGAAGTACCTGACGTAGCGGTCGTGGAGATACTCGAGGAGCGGCACGGTCACTGGTGAGACCGACGCCACCAGGTCGCTCATCTCGTTCGACATCTCGATCGCCCCGAGCCCGTCGCGCATCATCGGTTCATGGACGAAAAGGTGGAAGAGCCGGACTTCGGCGTCGGCGATGCGGCGCACCGCCTGGGCATAGACCCGGACGAGCTGCAGCACCGCCTCGATCGGCAGGCCGGCGTCGGCCACCGCCGCCAGCTTGCGCATCGCCTCGACATCGACTTCGGTCATCGTGCGTTCACGGCCGGACGGGGTGCCCAGCACGACCATGATCCGTTCGATCAGCTCTTCGGAGAGGCCAATCTCGGCGGCGGCGTCGGAGATCGCGACCCGTTCACTCCGGTCGGCGAAATAGTCCTCGGTGAAACCGAAGGCGAGCTTGCCGTCCCGGCCGGCCTGCTTCAGATCCTCGAGGCTGTGGCCGCGCTCGCGCATGCGCGCCACGACCCTGGCCTGGGCGGCGGCCGCCGGGGTCCATTTGCCCTTGCGCACGGGCACGATCTTTTCTTCAGCCCACCGGTTCAGGGTGGCTGTCGAAACGCCCGCCCGGCGAGCGGCCTCGTTGAGGCTTATGTGGTCATCCCCCGGCATGGTGCAACGAGGCTACAGGCGCTCGGAGGAATTGGGGATCAGTTTCGGTGATCTATCACCGGACCAGTCCGCGCTCTGCGTCATTCCGGCACCTTGGGGCCGAATTCCGTGGCGATCGGCTCGAGCATCAGGCTGCGCACCTCGTCTACCTCGCGGGTGCACCCGGTCGCCCACATCATCTTCACCAGCGCGACTTCGGGCATGGTCGAGAGCAGCAGGGCGTCCGACTCGATCATGTGGAGGGTCGATCCGTAGGCATTGGTCCGGCCGACCGGCGCATTGCCCACTGTGAGGGCGACGGCGACATCCATCTCGCCGCACTTGGCGACGAATTCGGGGAGCGAAGAGCTGGGCGGGCAGGAAGGCGCGGTGAAGGCGGGATAGGTGCTGACGACGACCCCCCGGATACCCCGCAGGTCGATCACGTCGATCATCGCGCTCAGGTCGATCCCGGGGTGAAGTGACAGCTGGAGCACACGATCGGAGACTTCGATGCGTGACGGGCTCCGCGGAATCGTTTCGAGGTTCCGCCGGAATTTGAGTTTGCCCTTCTCCACAGTGGCGACCGGTCCGCGGTTGGTCGAGCGATAGGCGGGCCCGGAAGCACGCACTTTGCGCGCCGAAACAGACTCCATCACCCAGCTGATCGCATCCGATTTGCCGGCGAACGAGATGAAGACCCCGGCCGGCAGCTTCTTGAGCGCGACCAGCGCGTCGCTGATATTCGTGTCGGCGTCGGAATCCGGTTCGTCAGGCGGCAGGTTGGCGCCGGTGAAGACGATCGGGACTTCGACTCCGGTCAGCATGAACGTCATCGCCATCGCCGTGTAGGTCATCGTGTCGGTGCCGTGGAGCACCAGGACGCCCTTGACCTCCTCCTTCCGGCAGAGACCTTCGATCTCCCGGGCGATCAGGGTCCAGTCACCGGGGGTCATGTCCTCCGACAGCAGGTTGACCGGCTGGCGAACGATGAATTCGAGTGACTCGCGGTAGATGACCCGACTGGTCTTCTTGCCGCCGAGTACCACCGGCTCCCCCTGGCTGCCGATCAACTTGACCAGCCGCTGGGCGACGGATCTCCGCTCTTCCGACATCGATCCGATCGTGCCGCCCGTCGTGATCAGACCTATGCGATTGCTTCCGGACAAGGACTTTTGAGGTTAGCGATTCGGGATCGGTGACAACGGTGCCCAATAAATGGCGAAAGGCGGTGGAACCTTTCGGTCCCACCGCCTCGCCATGTCAGCTCCCCGCTACTCAGCGTGGATCTGTGTTACTTCATTCCCCCGTTCGCCGGTTCGGATCCTGATTGCCTCCTCGACCGGAATCACGAAGATCTTGCCGTCTCCGATCTCTCCTGATCGAGCGTGACGCAGGATCGTCTCGACTACGAGGTCTTTTTCACCATCCGCGACGACGATCTCCAGCTTGATCTTTGGCCGCACGTTGACGGTGACCGTCGATCCCCGGTAGGTCTCGACAATGCCCTTCTGCCTTCCGGAGCCTTTCGCCTCCAGAAGTGAGATGGACGGGATTCCTTTTTCAAGCAGTTCGGTCCTGATCGGCTCGAACGCTTCGTGTCGGATGAATGCTTCTATCTTTTTCAACTGACTCAACCCCTCTTATGCCTGGTCGCTTGGCGGTGTGGATTCCAAAGGCGCTACCGGAGTACCGGCCATGGACGGCGTATATGCCCCAACAGGATATTCCGGCTGCGGAATGAAGGCCTCCGGATAGCCGTACATCCCGTGACTCGAGATGTCCAGCCCGGCATCTTCTTCCTCTTCCGAGACCCTGATGCCAATGGTCGCCTTGATGATTGCGAAGATGACGTAGGAGAAAACGAACACGAATATGAATATCGCGGTCGAACCGAGCAGCTGGACTCCCAGCTGACCGAAGGTCGAGCTGAAGGTCTGGTCTCCGAAGATGGAATACCAGATACCAGAGCCCGCTCCATCGAGCACCAGGCGCGGCGATCCGAAGATGCCGACTGCCGCGGTGCCGAAGATGCCGGCCATACCGTGAGCTGAGAGCGCTCCGATCGGATCGTCAAGCCACTTCTCGACTGCGAGGACACCGACGACGACGATCAGGCCGGAGATGAATCCGATGATCGGTGCCGCCCAGTACTCGACGTAACCACAACCGGCCGTGATCCCGACGAGACCGGCGATCGCACCGTTGCCGGCCATGCCGACATCGAGCGTCTTGGTCTTGGCGTAGATCAGCAGGCAAGCGCCAATGACACCGGCGGCGGCCGCGAGCTGGGTGTTGAGCATCACTTCACTGAAGAACGAGCCATCAGTGCCGAGGGTGGAACCACCGTTGAATCCGAACCAGCCGATCCACAGGATGATCACGCCGAGGCCGACCAGCGGCATCGAGTGACCGGGGATCGCCCGGGGAGCCCCATCGGCTCCGTACTTGCCTTTACGTGCGCCGAGCAAGAGCAGCGCCGCAAAGCCACCGGTAGCACCGGTCAGATGGACAACAGATGAACCGGCGAAGTCCATAACGGGCTTGCCGCCGATGTCGGAAAGAAGTCCGCCACCGTAAACCGAGTGAGCAACCATCGGGTAGATCAAGGCGCCGAAGAAGACGGCGTAGATCACGTAGGAGCTGAACTTGATGCGCTCCAGCGTGGTGCCCCAGACGACTGCGAGCGAGACCGCACAGAAAGACATGCCGAAAAGCATGAATGCGACGGTGTCCGACGTGACCGGAACTGCGTCTGCTCCAACACCGACCATCTGGTCGAAGTGGAAGAAGAAGCCCGTGGTTCCCGCAACGTCCGTCAGAGCTCCATCACCGAAGCCCCCGATGCCGTATCCGACCGCCCACCAGGCGATTGACACGATTGCGAGGTTGATGAGGATCTTTCCGACTCCGGTGCCGGCGTTCTTCATCCGGGAGAAACCGATCTCCAGGAACATGAAGCCCGCCTGCATCAGGAAGACGAGGACGGTGGCAAATGCGACCCAGACAATGCTCAGTTCGAGGTCGTTGCCTGCCACGTCTGCCGGCAGTCCCGCCGACGCCAACCCTGGCACAACCAGGGCGGCAAGCAGCACCAGAAGCGATGCTATGCCTAGTTTCTTGACTCTCATTCGAGTTTTTTCCTCCTGTACCCGCCGAGCAGAGCCCACGCGGTCGTTTTTGCGAATAGCTGACCGCGTAAACCTAAGTTTTCGGAGGAGGACTTCTTTTAGCCCGTTGGAGGAAAAGGGCTGTCCCGATTTGTCAGATTGGTAAAGCCAACCTAAAGACAGACACAGAGCCGAAAATTCAGCCCGTAGGGGCGCTCAGGACTCTTTTGTCCCGCTGGACACGGCTTCGTCGAGCGCCTTTTGTCCGTTCGGAGGAATGACGACCTTGCCGTTCACGTTCACCTGGGGGTGGCCGTTTCCGTTGCCGTTACCGCTGATCGCGGGCTCGGCGGGCGGGTCGTCACGCAGAAGGGAGGCTTCATATTCGGCGCGGGACTTGGCCAGCTTGCGCTTCGAGACCCAGCCCGCGGCGAAGTAGCTGCCGATCACGAAAGTGATCGCGAGAACCTGGGCGGCGAGGGTCTCCCAGGAGGGGTAGATCCCGAGCCAGTTACCGATCCAGAGCGGGAATTGACTGTCGATCGGGTGGATCGGCAGCCAGCCGACCCCCTGCATCACGCGGACGGTCGTGCCGACCATCGTGAACAGGACGAAGGCGATCAGGACTCCGGTGACGATCAGCAGCTTCTTGTAGGGCAGCTTGCTCTCGAGTTTGAAGGTCAGGTAGCCGACGATGCCCATTGCGGTCAGCCCGATCGCAACGCCGATCAGGACGGGACCGGTGCCGGCCGCGAGCTGCAGGGCCTGGAGGAAGAGCACCGTCTCCATGCCCTCGCGGAACACGCTCTCGAAGCCGAGCACGTAGAGGCCGAAGACGGTGGCACCACCGGCCGCGGCGCCGACCCCCAGGCCCACGGTTATCTCCTTGGTCCGCCGGCGGTGTGTCGCGATCCATTCCGTCCAGTACACCTTGTGGAAGAACCAGTTGAGCACTATTAACAGCACCGCGATCGCCATCAGGCCCACGATCGCCTCGACTTTCTCCCCGTATCGGGCGAACGAGCCGAGCAGCATCACCATCAGCACGTAGGAGACGACGCTGGCCGGGATGGCCAGCAGGGCGCCGCGGTAAACGGGCTTTCGCAGGTACTTGCGGCCACCGATCATCGAAGCCGTGATCGCGGCGATGATCAGGATCGCTTCAAGGCCTTCGCGGAAGACGATCAGCGCGGCGTTGGTGATCACCGTGCCGGAGCTGGTATTCGATCCGGTGATCTCATGGGCGTCGTCGATCGCGGACTTGAGCTCGACCAGGGTCGGCTGGACCTCGCGGCCGGAGCTTTCGTTCGCGATCTCGGTCGCCAGGCCGTCGAACCCGCGGGCGCCGTACCAGAACATGCCTTCGATCTCGGTCGAGAGCCCGGGGTCGAAGCCGCGAAGTTTGACTTCGGGGCCGAACTCGAAGAAGGCGTATGCGGACAGGCGGTTCTGCTCGGCAATGTCGTAGTCGCCGGCATTGATCGCGTTGAGCATCTGGTCGAGGCTGATGTCGACCAGGTCGTAGTCGGCGTCCTCGCTCGAACCCTTCCAGTCGTCGGGGAACATCGCGTCAGCGTCGTCGGCAACCTGGCCGGCGAGCGATTCGAGTTCGGCGGCGTCCCTGACCTCCGTCCCTTCGGTCGCCTCCTGCAGGTCGACCTGGAGTTCATCGATCCCGGCAAGTAACTGCCGGGTCTCGGCCGGGTTCTCCTTGAGCAGGTCCGAAGAAAGGTCCTTGAGCGCCTGCTCGGCCCCGTCGGCAAAAGCGATCGCCTCCTGGACCTCGAAATCGCGGGTCACCTGGCCGCCGCTCACACCGCGCCCGTATTCCACGGGAACCAGTTCGATGAACCGGTCGAACTGAGCGGCCCGCCTGACCTTGTCGTCGAGGGTCAGCGGAGACGCGACGAAGGCCTCGAGCTGGCCCTTGACCCGCTGTGCCGCCTGCTTGAACAGCGGCACATCGCTGGTCAGGCCGGCCCGCTCGATGTCATCGAAGTAACTGTCGGTCACCTTCGCCTGGGCTTCCCCACGGTCTTCGACGAACCGGTCGCGGATGATCTTCCAGTAACCGGCACCGAGTGCGGTCTGATCGGCGAAGCGCGGGAAGAACTTCCTGTCGCCGGCCTCTTCGGCAGCGATGAGGGCCAGGTCGACCCGGGCCTGGTAGGTGTCGAGCAGGTCTTTGTTGACGAGCGCGGCTGCTTCGGCGGGTGACGAGTCGCCGTCTTCGAGGCTCTTGAGCGCATCCGCGGCTTCAACCGTCAGTTGCGAGAACTTGGTCGACGGCCGGAAGTCGCGAACCAGCAGCCAGGACTTGGCGCCGTCGACGCGGTTCGCCCGGGTCAGGGCGAGGGTCGTCTTGTAAGACCCGAACCGAAGCGCGGACAGGGAATCCCCCTGCGCGGTTCCAAGGGCGATCTGGTCTTTGTCAATGGTCGCCTCGCGACCGTCCGAGAGACCAGCTTTCAGGGCCTTCAACTGCTCCGGGGCGAAGCGCCGAAGCTGGTCGCCCGAAGGCCCGGAAACGAGCTTCGACGGTGAAACGAACGTCGGGGAACCCTGATCGCCGAGGACGAGGGAGGTCGTCGCGTCCGTGAACTGCTCTTCGATTCCCGCTTCCAGTTGCCAGGGCGCCTGCGGCTGGGCCGCATCGGCCCGGGCGGAAAGGGGGATCAGAAACGCAGCAACGACCCCCGCGAGCAAACTCGCGACGGTCGCAATGCTGCGGCCACTGAAAACGGGCTTCTTTGCTTCTGAGAAGCGCACCTGCTGGCTAGCCCTCCTGGATCTCCACGCCGGTGTCCTTGGCGGCCTGGGTCACCTGGCCGGCGATCTTCTCGGCCTGGGCCTGCATCTGGGCACCGAGCTGGTCCGCCTGCTCGGGCGTGAACTTCTCGCCGGCGGCTTCGCGGTCTCGCAGATCCTCGGCCCGCTTCAGGAGGTCCTTCAGCTCGGCCGACGTCTGCTCGGCCTGGTCGGGATTCTCCTCGGCGATCATCGGCTCGATCTCGTCATAAGTGACGTTGATGCCGGTGAGGATGTCGGCGATGTCCGACAGGCGCGACGTCGCGACGAATGCCTGCTGGGTCTGGTTTCCCTGACCGGCGACGAATGACGAGTTCTTCCACTGCTCGAAGTACTCGCTCATGGTCGGGGTCATGACGGTGATCGCGGTCAGGGCATCGGAGTCGTTGATCACGATTTCCTGGGCGTCAGCGTTGAGGTCGGTGGTCTGCCTGGCCATCTCGTCGGCGGTTGCCTTGAAGATGTTGGCGTCCGGCAGGCCTTCGCCGAACTCGACCTTGCCGTCACAGTTGACATCGGGCTTGACGCCCTTGACCGTGAAGTCCGCGTCGGTCCCGTAAAGGCCCGTTTCGAGCAGAAGGAACAGGTTGCCGGGCTGCTTCAGGACTTTGCCGTTGGGGAGGGTCAGGTTGAAGGAGACCGCGCTCTCCGGATCGGAGGCATCCGAACCGGCATCGATGTCGGTGTCGTACTGGGCGGTCCTGGGGATGCCGGCAACGATGCCTTCCATCTCCTCGTAGTTCGGGTTCGAGGCGATGTAGGCGTCCTTGGCGTCGGTCAGAGTCGAATCGACCGCTTCGCAGTTTTCCTTCAGCATCTTCGCGTAGTCGAAATCGGAGGCCTTCGCGAGGTCGTAATAGGCATCGGACGCGGCCTTGATTTTGGCCGCGTTGGCGACCAGATCGGAACTGTGGTCGGTCAGGTAGGACTTGGTCGCGGTCAGGCCTGTGTCGCCGGCTTCGGAGTCGGAGCTGCTGTCGCTTCCACAGCCGACCACCAGTGCCGCGGCAATGAGGGGTACTGCCAGCAGGGCGCGCTTCAAAAACCGGCTCATCAAAAAATCCCTTCGTGTTTCGGACGAGTCCCTGAGGACATTGGGTGTACCAGACGACTAGTTCGGACACCCTAACGTAATCCGCACCACGATGATCGGATTAGAGCCTGTCCCGGTAGGCCCCTAGAAGAAAGCGGGACCTCGTGCGACCAGCCCTTTGTATAGAGCGTCCTGAATCGTCTCGCGAACCTGCTCGGAAAGGTCGAACACCAGCGAACGGTCCTCGCTCGCGCCGGGGCCGTATCCGGAGAGGTCGATCGGCTCAAGGAACTCGATCCGCCAGCGCGACGGCAGCGGCAAGAGGCCCAGCGGGCCGAGCCAGGGGAAGGTCGGGGTGATCGGGACGTAGGGCGCGCCGGTGATCCGCGCGAGGGCCCCGGACTGGCCGATCTTGGGGTAGATCTCCTCGGACCCGACCACGGCGACCGGAATGATCGGCGAGCCGGTCTCGAGCGCCACCTCGACGAAGCCGCCGCGGCCGAACCGCTGGAGGCGGTAACGCTCGGAGAAGGGCTTGCCGAACCCCTTTGCGCCCTCGGGGAAGACCATGACCGGATGGTCCTGTTCGAGCAGGCGGGAGAGGTTCGCCGGATTGGCTGCGACCCCGCCGATCCGGCGGATGAAATAACTCACGAACGGCAGGTCGAAGGCCCAGTTGAGGACCAGGGAACGGGCCCACCGCGGCAGCGGGTGTTCCTTCTGGATCGCCGCGCCGATCATGGTCGCATCGAAGGGGAAGACCGAGCCGGCGTGATTGCCCACGATCAGGGCCCGCCCATGCCCGGGCACGTTCTCGATGCCGCTGACCTGGACCCGCCACCAGTAGCGGTAGAGGAACTCGAAGATCGGGAAGGCCGCTTCGGCAAACTCCTCGTCGAAACCCCACTCATCCTCGTGGTACTCGCCGGCAACGCGGCGCAGAATACGCTCGGACGAGCTCTGCACCACCGAGGCCCACTCCAGGGCCATTTCGGTGTTGCTCATTGCCTCACGCTCCTCACCGGGGAACCCGGGTGGGGAGCCGGGAAGATCGCCTGGACTCCGGATTTCTTCGTCGCGAAGTCGCGGGCCGCACCTTCGGCGTCGAAGGCGAGCTCGTAGCCGACGTCCTCGCGCAGCCGGCGGTTGTCGCAGCCGCGGCCGTAACGCAGGAGCAACTGGCCGTCGTCCTCCATGTCGCCGCTACCCAGCATCGATCCGAGGCGCTTGAGCAGCAGGCCCGAAAGACCCGGCGGAATGCCGACCGCGGGCTTCCCGGCCAGCCTCAGCAGGTGGCTGAGCGAAATCGCCCCGTCGGGCGCCACGTTGACCGCGCCGCGGACGGGGTTGAGCGTGGCCGCGGCCAGGGCCCCGGTCGCGTCGGCGGCGTGAAGCGGCTGAAGGCGCGGGTCCCAGCCCATCTGGGTCGGGACGATCGGCAGGCTCAGGTAACGGGTCAGCGGGTTGTCGAGGCCGGCCCCGACCTCCATCTGGAACCGCAGCATGCAGCAGGTGATCGACGGGTGCCGGCGGGCGAAGTGGTCGAAGTAACCTTCGAGCTCGCCGATATCACGCTGGAATCTGGTGCTGAGCGGGAACTGTCGGGCCATGTCCTCGGTGAAGAAGGCCGGCGCCGAGGGTGAGCCGCCGTATATCGCCGCCGATCCCCGGACCACGAGCGCCTTGAGGTTTTTGACCTTCTCACAGGCGGCGAGCAACTGGAGCGTGCCGATCACGTTGATGTCGTGGAGTGCCCGCGAAGGGCGACCCTTCTCCGGGTACCAGAGGATCCCGCAGTGGACCACGACGTCAGGCTCGAGCGAAGGCAGCAGGCGCGAGATGACCGGGTTACGGATGTCGGCTTCGACGAACTCGGTGCGGCCCAGATCGACTAACGGCTGAGTGGTGTCGATTCCGATGATCTGACCGACGCCCGGAGTGCGTTCGAGGGTACGGGCCAGCTCAGACCCCCAGTGGGTAGCCACACCGGCTATTACAACGCGGCCTTCTCGGGCCATACTAACCGTCGACTTGAGGCTTAGGCTTCGCCTCTAATTTGGCTATACGACTGGAAAGCTCGTCGATCTTGTCTTCGAGGTCGCGCAGCTCGTCTCGACTGACCAGACGCAATCCCTCGAGGGTGCCGCGGGCGTCGGAACCGCGCTTCGAGACTTCGTCGACCAGGCCCTGGGCCCGGTCTTTCGTCTTGTCGCTGAAACCCTGGGCCCGGTCACGTGTCTTGTCGCTCAGGTCGTGCGCCTGCGCCCGGGTCTTTTCGGTCGCCGCGAAAGCTCCTTCGATCGCCTCCCGCAGTCCGTCTGGGATTCCACGTCCGTGCTCTTTATCTTTCTTGTCCGCCATGCACCTAGTCTAGGCCCTTAACGCCCGAATCGCACACCCTGATGCCCGCCCACCTCACACCCCTCTCCGGTCCCACCCGTGACGCGCTGATCACAGGCGACCCCCGGCGGGCTTTCGCGCTGGCGCAGGCGTTCACCGTTCAGCCCAAGATGAGCCATCAGTCGCGGGGACTCTGGGGCTACACCGGGGAAACCGAATCCGGGCTCGGGCTGACCGTGCAGTCGACCGGGACCGGCGGACCAGGAGCGATCGCGGTGATCGGCGACCTCGCCGGACTCGGGGTCGTACGTCTGGTGCGGCTGGGTACCTGCATCGCCGGACGGGGTGAACATTCACCCGGCGACGCCCTTCTGGTCGAAACGGTGATCAGTCGGGACGGCGCCGGACTCCGCCTCGCGACCGGTGGCAACGACGCGATCCCGGACCCCGGCCTGCTCGATCGGCTGAGCGGAACCGCGCCGAAGGCCACGATCTCGAGTCATGACTTCGTCAGCCGGTTCGACCCGGACGGCACCGCGCCGGCCGAAGGGGCGTCGGCGCGGGACCTTCAGACGGCGGCGATGCTCGCCTTCAGCCGGCGGCTCGGCCTTGCGGCGGCTGCCGTACTCGTGGTCGCGGGCGACGAGACCGGGGAGAGGCTGGCAGAAGCCGATCTCGAGCAGACCTTCATCGAAGTCGGCCATTCGGTCGTCGCCGGACTCGAAAAAGAGTCTGACCTCAACCTCGACTAGAGGTTTATAGTAGGGCCGCTCAGCTCTTCGTTTTCGGCTTCGTCGCGGCGGGCTTGCGTTTCTTCGTGGTCGAGGAGACCAGCGGCGACTGGGCCGTGCCCTGGAGGTCCTTGACGACCCCCTTGAGGTGACGAAGTTCCTCGAGGGCCCGGTCGAGCCGGTCCTCGGTGTCCTCGAGGCGGTCCGAAAGCACCCTGAGCCGGCGTTCGAGACGGTCCGCGGCATCCTGGGAGGACACGTTGAGGGCGCCCATCGCCGCGCGCTGCGCTTCGTTTGCGGCATCCCTCGCGACCACGGCGGCAGATACGGCTGAACCGAAGGCTGGACTGCCGATCAGCGCCTGGGCGATATCGGTGGCCGCCTTTTCGCCGCTCGAACGCACCCGGTCCCTGATTCCATCGCTGTCTTCATCCATGTCGCACATGGTAAATCAAGCCGTCGGAAACCGGCTGGGAGCAGGATGTGAAGGGGCGACGTGGAAGCCGTCTGCGATACGTTTCCCACACGGCATTGCGGGAGAGTGTCGGACGTGTCTGTTTTAGTTGGGAACCACAGGTGATAGAGGGCTCTGAGTCGACACGCAGGATTCATTTGGCCGCGTTTGTCACGGCATTCCTTGCCCTGCTCCTTTTCGGCTTGACAATTGGTGATTCGACCGCTTCGTCGGCCGCCGCACCGAACCGAGCCATGGTCCTCGCGCCTGACGAAAGCACCACACCGGCCGCCAGCAACCTGACCGAAGCCGAGGCTGAAGGAGCGGCCGGCCAGGTCGACCCGCCCGACGCGGTGACCGAGCCGGGCACCGTGACACCACCCGCGACCGGCGGTTCCGGCGGTGTCGAACCGGTCACCCCCACACCTGCCAACGGCAACGGCGGTGACGACGGCGGCAACGGCGGAAGCACCCCGGCCCGCGAGCCGAAGTTCGTCCAGGACGACCCGAGCCTCGTCGGCGGCGGCGTCTCACCCGATGGTCCCGGCAGCGACGCTTTCAAGCTCAAGCAGATGGAGGTTCCAAACTTCGTCATCAACAACTTCGAGATCCCGCCCTTCCTCCTGCCGATCTACCAGGCCTGCGGCAGTGAGTACGGAGTGCCGTGGCAGGTCCTCGCGTCGATCAACCGCGCCGAGACCACGTTCGGCACCAACCTCGGCGACTCGACCGCGGGCGCCATGGGCTGGATGATGTTCATGCCGGCATCCTGGGCTGAGTGGGGAGTTGACGCCAACGGCGACAAGATCAAGGATCCGTACAACCCCGTCGACGCGATTTGTGCCGCCGGCAACTACCTCCAGGACTTCGGTTACGCCGAAGATCCCTACAAGGCGATCTTCGCTTACAACCACGCCGACTGGTACGTCCAGCTCATCCTCAAGTACGCCAAGGTGTACAGCTCGATTCCGCCCGAAGTGATCAGCAGCCTCACCGGCCTGACCGAAGGCGCCCGTTTCCCGATTGCCGCCGAGTCGACCTACGAAGGCCAGATCTCCACCGACCAGGCCAAGCAGAAAGGCGGTGGCGGACCGCAGGACATCAGTACCTCCGCCGACCGCACCTCGATCGCAATCTCGGCCGAAGGCGGCTCACCGGTAATCGCCGTCAACGACGGTGTGATCAAGTCGATCGACCAGGAGACCGGAACAGTCGTCCTCGAGGACGTCTACGGCAACGACTACTCGTATGCCGGACTCGGCTCCGTCGCCCAGGTCCACCCCGTGCCGACCCATGAAGACGCCGGCGCCAGCCAGCCCTCAAGCGAGGACGCCTCCGCCGAAGCCCAGCAAAAGTCACCCAATCCTTCGCTCGAGATGGGCACGGCCAAGGCGACCGACGAACCGACCACCGCCGAGCAGTCATCTGTCCCTCAGGTAAAGGGTGAGGGTACGAAGAAGTCAGACTCCGACATCAGTGAGGTCCTGGTCGATCCGGACGCCGCCGCGCAAGCCGCAGCCGCTCAGGCAGCCGGGGCCGCCGCTTCGGATTCGAACACCGATGTGCCCGAAGAGCCGATGGCCGTGGCCGACGATCGCCGCGCCGAGCAGGAGGACCTGACCGCCCAGGCCCAGGCCACCGAGAAGATGCTCAACACCGAGGACATGCGCGGACGCACTTACGCCAACCCGCTGCGCCCGAGCAACCACAAGCGGGCCACCGTGGAGGGCCAGTCGACCAAGATCAACTCCCCGGTCAGCGACAGCCTCGGCGGCGTCGACGGCAAGCCCGGCGACTACGTGATCTACGACGGATCCAAGGCCGGCGTCTTCCGCTTCAAGCCCGGAACGGTCGAGCTCCAGGAACTGAAGAAGGGTTCACGTGTAATCGCCGGCACCGTGCTTGGCCGCCTCGGCGACGGCAGCACGGCATCGATCAACTTCTCGATCAAGCCGGGTGGCGAAGAGACCCCGCAGATCGACCCCAAGCCTTTCCTCGACGGCTGGCGACTGCTCGCCGAGACCAATATCTACAACGCGCAAGGCAAGGACCGCTTCGCCGAGCGCCTCGGAGTCGGCGGCGTCCTGCTGCTCTCCAAGACGGCCCTCCAGAAGCGGGTGCTCGCCGATCCGGCCATCAGCATCGATGAATGCAACCGTCAGTACGTTGCCCACGGGGCGGTCGACCGCCGGCTGCTCGCCGCTCTGGAATTCGCCACCGAACGCGGCTTCACGCTGGGCATCACCTCGATGCTCTGCGGCCGTGAGAGCTCGATCACCACTTCCGGCAACGTCTCGAACCACACCCACGGTTCGGCAGCGGACATCGCCATCATCAACGGCGAGGTCGTGACCTCAGCCGTCCAGGGCCCCGGGTCGAACACCGACCGCCTGGCGCAGGAATTCCTCACGCTCCAGGGCATCATGGCTCCGGACGAAGTCATCTCACTGATGGACTACCCGCAGGCGGCGGGCTTCGCGATGGCCGACCACAACGACCACCTCCACCTCGGCTACAGCCCGGTGGCCGGATCCGACGCGCCTGGTGGCTCGATCGAAACGAGCAGCCTCGGCGCCGAGCAGTGGCGGGAACTCACCGAGCGCCTCGGACAGATCAGCAATCCCGACATCCAGACCGCCCCGTCTGACGCCGCGCTTCCGGCTGAGAAGTCGCAGCAGGGCAAGTAGTCACGATCAGCCCGCTATTCGGGTTCGTCCAGATTGAACTGCCAGGGACGCTTCCTCTTGAAGACGGGCGTTACCTCGACCGGCAGGGCGAGCTTGACCGGGTGCTGGTTCTGGAAACAGAGGGCGCATTGCCGCCGGCGCGGCGCAAGCGGCGCCGGCCGAAGAAATCGGGCCGGACCGACGCGGTCACCCACGTCAGCGTCACCACCGCCACCCTGATCCGCGCCCACGAGCCCCTCGGCTCCGAGTCCGGGGCCGCGGCCTGGGTCGCCCGGCTGGACGAAGACGAGTTCACGCAGGGCCTGCTTGACGAAGCCCTGGAGTCGATCGACCGTGCCCTCGCCGCCGAAGCCGCGGCCACCGGCCGGCCTTTTGCCGAATCACCCGCACTTGAACAGATCATCAGCGCGAGGATCGGCTACGGCGACGGTGACCGGCTGGCCGACGGGCGGTTCCTGGACGCTTTTGACATCGACGCACGCGGTGGCACCGCCAGCCCACGGCGCGAGCGCCGGGGCCGGACCAGGCCGATCGCGCGGATCGCGGCGATCCTCAGCGGCAAGGACGAGGCGAACGCCTGTGAGTTTTTAGTCCCCCGCGTGCGAGCCGATCTCGACGCCGGGCGAATCTACGCCGCGGCGCTGGCCATCGAGACCGCCGTGCGGGCGACGGTCGTCGAGATGGATGCCGCCCTCGACGTGCCCGACCACATGAGCGACCTCGACCACCTCGAGAGACTGCTTCCCGAGCTGACCGAGCTGACCGACAACGCCCTCGGAGAAGGCCGGGCCCGGGCCGGACTCGGCAAGTCGCTGGAGGAGCCGCTGCTCATCGCCGAGCGCGTGATCCGGCGTCGACGCGTCCTCGAGCAATAGTCCTTACGCAGGCTGCTGGATCCCCAGAGCGACGAGCACGGATTCGTCCTCGAGCGAGTTGGTTGTGAGGTCGGCGCCTTCGAGCTCGATGCCCGGAACCGACGGTACGCCGATCACGAACAGTCCGGCGGCGCTGGCGGCTGTAACCCCCGACGGCGAGTCCTCGAGAGCGATCACCCGCTTGCCGGGGTCGACCCCGAGCTGTACGCAACCCTCGAGGTAGGCGTCGGGGGCCGGCTTGGCCTGGGGGACCTCGTGGCCGCTGATGATCGCATCGAAGACCAGACCCGTCTGCGCCACTTCATGCGACCTCTCGATGAAAAGGCGGGGCGAATTGGACACCAGGCCGACCGGGACCGCCGCCTGGCGCAACTGCCTGACCAGGTCGGCCGCGCCGAGCATCTCGTCAACCCCCCGCTCGAGCTCAGCCAGGACGAGCTCGTTCAGCTCCTTCATGATCGCGTCTTCATTGCCCGTTTCCTCGAGAAAACGGCCCAGCTTGCGCCCGGCGGCCTCCTGTGAGCTGCCGACCAGGCTGCGTTTGTGCTCGATCGTGAAATCCAGTCCTCGGCGTCCGAACAGCTGCTGCTCGGCCCGGGTCCAGACCGATTCCGTGTCGAGCAGGAGGCCGTCGTTGTCGAAAAGCACCGCTTCGGGATAAGGCATGGGGCCAGCCTAGAGGCCTGATGTGGGTTAGACGTGCGTGCGTGCGTGCGCCGCCTGGGGCGTCATCCGTGCGTGCGGATAGCCCACGTCAGGCCTCTAATGGTGATTCGGTGGCCTCGCGGCGCCCGGCGCGTGCCGGTGGCGGATTTCCAATAATTTGATGGAGGCCGATACCACCAAGCATTTGACGGGTTACAGACAGAGCATGCAGAAGCACAGGCATCAGACAACCGAGTCTCATCCGTCGCCACAGGGGGCATCCGGCATCAGCCGTCAATTTCCCCTGCTGCTGCTCCTGCTCGCGACAATCTCTATCGCCCTTCTCTGTCTGGCGACCGTGGCGATCGCTTCATCGCCCCGGCCCCCGATGGAATTGCCGCCGGTGACCGACGCGGCCACCGCCTCGGTGAGCGGCGCGTCCACCTCCGCATCCGGCGCCACGACTTGGATCGTCGGCGGGCGTCCCGGAGCGGTTACCGACCGGATCGCCGGGCGGGCCGGTGCCAGCCCTGTGGACAGGACGACCGGAATCTTCACGATCGACCGCGATGACGCCGTCGCCTTCGCCGGTTCGCTCGATGGCTCCGGGCGGCTCGTATTCGCCGAACCAGATGTCGCGATCGCGCCCGCCAGCTACCCGGCCGACCTTTATTCGGACAATCAGTGGTGGCTCAACCGCATCGTCAATCCGACCGTCACGACCCCGCCGGCGGTCAATGAGTTCAGTCCGGAACTGGCGGTGATCGAAGAATCGGTCGATCCGCTGCACCCCGATCTGACCACGGCCCGCCTCGCCGACGCCAGTTCGCTCAGCCCGGCCAAGGATTCGCATGGCACTGCCGTCGCCGCGATCGCCGGCTCACCCGGCGAAGGCCTGGGTATCCGCGGCGTCTGGCCTGGCATGAAGATGCGACTGGTTCCTTCGGGCACGACTTGCTCGACCGCCGCAAACGCCGTCATCAAGGCGGTCAAGGCCGGGAGTGCCGTACTCAACCTGAGTTACGCCCTGCCGGTCGACAGCTGCTTCTCCCACTTTGTAGCGACCGAATACGCAGTCAGCAAGGGCGTGCTGCCCGTCGCTTCGGCCGGCAACACCGGCCTCGAAGGCAATGCGGCCGTCCGGCCCGCCAACGATCCACACGTGCTCACCGTCTCGGCGGTCGACGAGGACGGTCTGACCGCCCCCTTCGCCACGAGCAATCCCGGCGTCGACATCACCGCGCCCGGCGTCGCGGTGTTCGCCCCGGACGTGACCACGAACCCCACCGGCGGAGTCAAGCGCAGCTGGTCGAAGCAGAGCGGCACCAGCTTCTCTGCGCCGATGGTGTCCGCCGCCGCGGCCTGGCTCCTTGAGGCACGGCCCGACCTCGACGCCGAGCAGGTCAGCAAGGCACTCACCCACTCGGCGACCGACCTCGGCGCCCCGGGTCGCGACGACCAATATGGCGAAGGGCTGCTGAACATCGACGCCGCCCTGACCGTGACCGCCCCCTCGGCCGATCGGCGCGAGCCCAATAACGACATCAAGTGGATCGACGGATCGTTGCTCAAGAAGGCCGGGTTCCTCTTCAAGCCCGGATCCGGAAGGAGCAAGGCCGTGACCGCGACGCTCGCCCAGGACGAGGATCCGGCCGACGTCTACCGGGTGAAGATCGCGCCGCGCCGGAAGGTCCTGATCACCGGTGCCCAGTACCAGGGCGACATCAAGCTGGAGGTCTTCAAGCCAAAGGTGAAGTCGATCCTCAAGCCCGGCAAGAACCTGATCGTGAAATCGGACCGCCCCCGCACCAAGACCGAAGGCGTCCGGGTCCAGAACCTCAAGCGCAAGGCTCAGATCGTCTACGTCGCGGTAACCCCCAGCCCCCACAAGGTCACCGAGAACTACCGCTACAGGCTGAGCGTCTTCGCCGGCAAGTAGGGCAAGCGGCGCCCGGGAACTGCCTGCGCGGCGCCTGGACATCGTCGACGATCGGGAATGTCAGCTCAGGTACGTGAGTACGATCGCGGACATTCCCGACCTTTACTCCTCGCCAGCCGCTCGCAGGCAGTTCCCCGGCACCACTTGCTGCGGTCTATCTTTTTTCGAGGATGACCAGCGGGATCTCCCGCTTCGTGCGGTCCTGGTACTGCTGGTACGACGGGTAGACCTTGACCGCTTCCGGCCAGAGGCGCTCATGCTCCTCGGCCGTCGCCACCCGCGCGTGAACTTTCCGGTGTTCGCTGCCGATCTGCACCTCGGTGTCAGGATTCGCCTTGAGGTTGTAAAACCAGCCCGGGCTCTTCTCGTAGCCGCCCTTCGAAGCGACGATGAAGACGTCATCGCCGTCGTCCATGTAGAGCAGAGGGCTGGTGCGCTTCTTGCCACTCTTCGCACCGACGTGGTCGAGAAGGAGCATCGTGAGGCCACCGGGAGCGCTGTGACCGATCCTGCCCCCGGTGAGCCGATAGATCCGCGTGTGTCCACCCATGACCCTGCTGAGCACTGGCCAGGTCTTGTCGGCGATACGAAGCGAGAGGTCATCCATGCAGGGAATGTATGGGAAGCAGCGCCCGGGAAGTGGTGCCTGGGAACTGCCTGCGCGGCGCCTGGCTTCGTCGATGGCAGGGAATGACAGCTCAAGTGCCGGGGTACGATCGCGGACATTCCCTGCCTTTACTCCTCGCCAGCCGCTCTCAGGCAGTCCCCGTGCACCACTTACGGGGGCTCCCGAAAAGGCCGAGTCTCGTAAGCCTCAGGTCGTCGAAACCCGGAAAGTGAGCGCTATACGGCCACTTTCCCGATCTCGGCACTCTGAAGGGCATCGAGACCACGAAAGTCCCCGATAATGCCGGACTTTTGTGGTCTCGCTGGCCCGGACCGGACAGGGCTGACCCGTGCGATGTCGCAGAAATCCTCCCACTGCAGCAAACGCCGAGATTTCCCAGTTGGGAAATCCGGCCTTATCCAAAACTGTGATGTCGATGCGGGGTCGCACTGCAGCAAACAGATGATTTGTCCGAAGGCAAATCAGCTGGTTGATTCATGCAAAAACCAGGAGCTTGTTCTCCTGGTTCCGATTTTGCCCGCCCCCTCGGCAGACCGATATCGAATAGCCGATACCCCGCCCCCGCGGTAGACCGATCCCGGCGTTCTGTGCCGCGTTTGGTGCATATAGGACCGCAACGCGGCACAGAACGAGAAAGGGCGGCCAGCGGCCGCCCTTTCGGTGCTTCTATGAGTCGAGGGCTACTTACCGCTCCACTTCGGGCTGCGCTTACCGAGGAACGCGCTGATGCCTTCCTTGGCATCCTCGGTCAGGAACGCGGTCGCAAAACCCTGCTTCTCAGCATCGATGCCCGCGTCGGGATCGCCGCCCATGAACTGGACCTTCTTGACCTGCTCGACTGCGATCGGGGCCTGGCCGGCGAGCCGGACTCCCCAGTTGAGCGCCGTGTCGAACAGCTCCTGGTCCGGGACGACCCGGGTGACGAGGCCGTACTCGAGGGCTTCGAGCGAGGAGATCGGATCTCCGACCAGATTCATCTCGAGGGCCTTGTTGCCTCCGACCAGACGCGGCAGACGCTGCGTCCCGCCGAACCCGGGGATGATCCCGAGCTTGATCTCAGGCTGCCCGAAGACGGCCGACTCGGCCGCGATCCGGAAGTCACAGGCCATGGCCAGCTCGCAGCCGCCGCCGAAGGCGAGCGAGTTGACGGCGGCAATCGTGACGACACGGTCCTTGCCGAAGTCCCTCAGCAGCTCGTGACCGTCGTTGATCAGCGCGGCTCCACCCTCGGTGTCCATCTGGGTGAATTTCTTGATGTCAGCGCCGGCCGAATAAACGATCGGCATCGACGAGGCGATGATCATGGCGCCGATTTCCTTGTTCGCCTTGACCTTCTCCCAGACGGTGCCGAGGTCCTCGATCACCTGAGGGGCGATCGCGTTCATCGGCGGGTTGGTTAGCCAGGCGATCGCGACGGTGCCGCGGGTCTCGAGCTTGACCTTCTCCGGCTGATCGCCTTCGTCGGGCTGCGGCCACGGGTAGAAACCCTGACCGGAAGCGAAGCCGAAACGACCCTGGGCGACCAGGCGCTTGAGCGTGACCGGCGGGGCGAAACGGTCGCCGTGCTTCTCGTGCAGGGCCTCGATTTTCTCGAGCGCCTTGTCGAGCCCGTCGATGTCGGCCTTCCAGAACGGCGGGAAGAGTCCGCGGCGGGGGTCGAGACCGGCGCCGGCCATCATGCCTACGTCGATGTCACGAACCGAAGCGACACCTTCCTCGAGCAGCAGACAGGCCTCGATCAGCGCTTTGGCGGTGAAGAGGTCGGCCAGTTCCTGGGCGTCGGCGTCGTTGTCGCCTTCAACCTGCGCGACGCCGTCCTTGTAGAGGCCGTCACCACCGGTCTTGGCTCCGAGCTTGCCTTCGGAAACGAGCTTCTTCATGCCCTGGTGGACGTAGAAGGAGTCGCCGTAAGCGTCCTGCAGGTTTTCGGCGACGTGGAACACGGTGTCGAGTCCGAGCATGTCGGCGAGGATGAACGGGCCCATCGGGGCGACGTTCGCAGCGCCGACACCTTCGTCGATCTTGGCGATCGAGAGGCTCTGCTCTTCCTGTGCACGCCAGATCTCGCTGACCGCGGAGTTCAGGATGCGGTTGACCACGAAGCCGGGGACCTCACCGCAGGTGATCGGCTGCTTGCCGATGGCCTGGGCGAAATTCGAGGCGGACTGCACGGTCTCCGAAGTGGTCTCGTCACCGATGATGACCTCGACCAGCGGCATGACCGACGCCGGGTAGAAGAAGTGGAATCCGACGACCTTGTCCGGGCGGATCGTGGCTTCGGCCATCTCGGAGATCGAGAGACCGGAGGTGTTGGACGAGAGGATCGCGTGGCCGGGAGTGACCGCGTCGAGCTCGGCGAATACCGCCTGCTTGATCGCCATCTTCTCGGGCACGGCTTCGATCACGAAGTCGACGTCACCGAACTCGTCGTAAGACGTGGTCCCGGTGACGAGACCCATGACCTCGGCGAGGCGGGCGTCCGCCTGCTCCTGGGTCAGCTTCTCCTTCTTGACCAGCCCACCGAGCTGGCCCGAAGTGACATTGCGGACCTCTTCGATTGCGTGGTCGACGAATTTCTGATCGACGTCCTTGATGACGACGGGGGTGTCAGACGCGGCGATTGCCTGTGCGATCTGACCACCCATGGTGCCGCCGCCGACTACGGCGGCCTTGTGTACGAACATGAGGTTCTTGATCCTCCAGGGGGTCGAGTTTGCAAGCCTTTTGCGAAAGTTGACTCGCGGGTCAACAAGTGTATGGACCCTCGGCTGATCGTGGGTTCGCCGCAGTCATCTGTGACCGGCCTCCGCTTGACCGTTCGGTGTTCCTGCTACCTTGGGTGACGTTGGATCCCCCCGACGGGTATCCATCGAGGTTCTGTTCCTTCCTGCACCGCAAGGTTTTCGGGGTTACTGGATCTCCCCACACCCCTCACAGGAAGTTGAACATCATGACCAAGTCTTTCGCCGATCTCGGCGTGTCAGGACCCGTAGTGAACGCGCTCCAGAAGCGTGGCATCGAAGAGCCTTTCGCGATTCAGCGACAGGTGATCGAAGACGTGCTCGACGGCCGGGACGTACTCGTCCAGTCGCCGACCGGCTCCGGCAAGACGTTCGCCTTCGGCGTACCGCTCGTCGACCTGATCGAAGCTGATTCCCGCCGCCCCTCCGCCCTGATCCTCGCCCCCACCCGCGAACTGGCCAGCCAGATCGTCGACGAGATGGAATCGATCTGCCGGTCGCGTGCCCTCTCGATCGCCCCCGTATACGGAGGCGTCGGCATCCAGGCCCAGGCCAAGCGGGCCGCCCGGGCCCACATCGTCGTCGCCTGCCCCGGCCGGCTCGAGGATCTGCTCCAGCGCCGCTCGTTCACGCTCGACCACGTTGAACACCTGGTGCTCGACGAAGCCGACCGCATGCTCGACATGGGCTTCAAGCCCGCGGTCGACCGCATCGTCAAGAAAATCCACAACAACCGCCAGACGCTGTTCTTCTCGGCGACCCTCGAAGGTGCCGCCGGCAAGCTCGCCGACGCGTACACCCATAACCCGATCACTCACATCAACAAGCCGGCCCCGGACAAGAACCAGGGCAAGGTCGAACACCGTTTCATCCATCTTTCGCACGAAGCCAAGGTCACCTCACTGCTCCACGAGTTGGAAAACTCGGAGCGAGGCCGGACTCTGGTGTTCGTGCGCACAAAACATGGCGCCGACCGACTCGTAAAGAAGCTGAGCCGCTCACCCCAGATCAGGGCAGCGGCCATGCATGGCAACAAGTCCCAGAACCAGCGCCAACGCGCGCTGGCGGACTTCGAGAGCGGCAAGGTGGACACTCTCGTGGCCACCGATGTCGCGGCTCGCGGTATCGACGTCGCCGATGTCACCCACGTAATCAACTACGACATGCCGGAAGACCGGGACACGTTTGTCCATCGCGTCGGACGCACAGGTCGAGCGGGTGCTGATGGCATCGGCATAAGTTTCGTCCTGGCCGATCAGGCCAGAGACATGCAGAAAATCGCGAAGTCCCTCGGGCTTTCGCACGAGTATGAGCAGAGCGGCGCGCCGGTCTCGATCCATTCGGAGACCACCACCCCGCGCCTGGGGCGCTCCGGACGCAGCTCCGGCCCGCGCAACAACGGGTCGGGCGGCGGTTCCGGAAACGGCAATGGCAAGCGGAACTCCGGCAATCGCAGCAACGGCCAGTACTCGAAACAGGGCAAGGGCGCCGGCAACGGGCAGCGGAGCCGCAACCGTTACTAGTTGTCTCATCTGCCTCAAAGTCCCCCGTCGGGGCTAAACCGTGCTACGGTCCCGGACATAGGGTTGGGGATTACCCCAACAAAGACGTGTGTAGCGCTCGCAGTCGTTGCTTTACCAGCATCCTCCGCGTTTGCCTCACCATCATGTGGAGGATTCAATGCCCACAGGCACAGTTAAGTGGTTCAGCGACGAAAAGGGCTTTGGTTTCATTACGCCCGATGACGGTTCGAAGGACGTGTTCGTCCATCACAGCGCCATCCAGGCTGACGGTTTCCGCACTCTCGCAGAGGGTGCAAAGGTCAGTTACGAAGCTGAAGACGGACCCAAGGGTCCGGCTGCTGCATCGGTTGAAGCCATCTAGGCTTTTCCCAAGCAGAAGCATCGCGAGCGCGCCCGCCATCCGGCGGGCGTTTCGCATTTAAGGAGCCCTTTCCAGAGGCGGTCCCGCCGGCGCGGATACGTCGCCGGTCCGGAAACGCCTCGTTCACACGCATTGCAAAATCAATCTGCATGATTGGCAGGCAACTGAACGGGAACAACGAATAAAGAGGCACATTCAGCTATTCGACCGCATCAATTGCCGTCCTGATCGGTTGTAGGTATAGACATGACAACACGTTTCAACGTTCGGAAGAAAGTTTTAGGCAATCTGAGTTCAGCCAGATTCGCTTCGCGAAACGGTCATGCCAAGAGCTCCTCCCGCCCCATCGGAGTCTCACCGCCGAAGACGAACGAACCGGTGGTGATCGACACGCAGATGTTCGGCGAGCCCGAGATGATGGCCGCCCACCTGCTGCCCGGAGCCCGGCCGGCAATCGTCGATCCCGGCCCGGCCAACACGGCTGAAAACGTGATCGACGCCCTCGGCGACCTCGGCATCGACCAGCTCGACTCGATCATCCTGACCCACATCCACTTCGACCACGCCGGCGCCGCAGCGCGGCTCGCCCGGGAATACCCCGGCGCGACGGTCTACATCCATTCCCGCGTGACCCGGCATCTGGCTGATCCCAGCCAGCTCACCGAGTCGGTCAAGTCGGTCTGGGGCGACCAGACCGAATCGCTCTTCGGCTTCCCCGAATCGATCGATCCCGATCGGATCCAGTCCCTAGAGGACGGCGACACGATCGACCTCGGCGACCGCCTGCTCGAAGCCATCGCCACCCCCGGTCACACCCGGGCGCACATGTCCTTCTACGACCAGAAGACCACCGCGATCCTCTGCGGCGACGCCCTCGGGCTGCGGCTGCCCGGGTCGCCGATCATCCGGCCCGCTTCACCACCTGCCGACTACTCCCGCGAGGAAGCGATCGCCTCGATCGAGCGGATCCGGGCGAAGAAACCTTCGAGTCTCCACCTCGCCCATTTCGGTCTGGCCCGGCAGGATCCCGAGGCGACCTGCGACCGCGCGATCCGCGCGATCAACGACTGGCACGAGTCCTTCCTCAAGAAGCGTGAGACCTCGGAAGGCGAAGAGGACCTGCTGCGCCGGGTCAACGCCTGCGTTGAAGCGAAGCTCGAGCCGAACGTGAAAGCGTCGGTCCGCCGCGGATTCGAAGCAGTCAATCCGACCTGGCTCAACGTCGCCGGCATGACCGGCGAGATCGAACGCGCGCACGCGAAGTTCTCTGACGCCGCCTGAGTCGTCACCGTCTCAGTTGAAAGCCTCAGGCCGGACGACCGAGTCGACCACCTCGACGTAGCCGTTCCCCGGTCGTGATCCGGTTATCCGAAACATTCTGGAAAGCATTCCCCGTTCCATTTACTGGAAATGCTTTCCAGAACGGGTCTGAGTCGGTTCAGCTGGGATAGTGGCGAGGTGGACTACCGGCTCGATCAGCTCGATCTCGACCAGCTTCGCCTCCGGCGGAGCGTCAAGTGGACGAGGTACGAACCGGACGTGCTGCCGACCTGGGTTGCGGAGATGGACTTTCCCGTGGCGGAACCGGTCAAGACGGCACTGTCCGCGGCGATCGAGCGCAACGACACCGGATACGCGAATCCTGACGCGAGTGGCCTGGCCACGGCCTTCGCCGGTTTTGCCTCACGCCGGCTCAACTGGTCGCCCGACCCGGCCGGAATCGAAGCGACGGGTGACGTGGTCGGCGGTATCAGCGCGCTCCTGGGCGCCCTGACCACCCCGGGCGACGGGGTCATGATCACGCCCCCGGTCTACCACCCGTTCTTCACGGTGATCGAAGAAGCCGGCTGCCGTCTGATCGAGGCGCCGATGGCAAATGGCCGGACCCTCGACCTCGACAGGATCGAGTCCGGGTTCCGGTCGGGAGCCCGCATCCTCATCCTCTGCAGCCCGCACAATCCGGCCGGAAGCGTCCCCACCCGGCCCGAACTCGAAGCGATCGCCGCCCTCGCGGCCGAGCACGAGGCCTGGGTCCTCAGCGACGAGATCCACGCGCCGCTGACACTCCCCGGCGCGATTCACGAGCCTTTCCTCCCGGTTTCCGCCGCGGCGGCCGAATGGGGCATCTGCCTCAGCTCGGCCTCGAAGACCTTCAACCTCGCCGGTCTCACCTGCGCCGTGCTGGCCACCGCCTCCGATCGCACCAGACGGATCGTCGAAGACCTGCCGTTCGGCGCGAAGCATCCGGGGCATCTCGGGGTGATCGGAGCGCAAGCGGCATTCACCCAGGGTGACGACTGGCTCGACCAGGTCCTGGCCCAGCTCGACTTCAACCGGCACCGGCTCGCGGAGCTGCTTGCGGAGCACCTGCCCGAGGTCGGATACCGGATGCCGGAGGCCGGCTACCTCGCCTGGCTCGACTGCCGGGCGCTCGGTCTCGGCGACGACCCGGCCGAAGCGATCCTGAGCTCCGGGCGGGTCGCGCTCAGCTCCGGCCCGACGTTCGGTAAGGGCGGCGCCGGCTACTGCCGTATGAACATCGGAACCTCGCCGGCGCTGATCGAAATGGCCGTCGAAGGAATGGCAAAGTCAGCCCACTGCCGGTGATCGATTCGTACCGGATACCGTCACCGACTTGCCGAAGCGCCAACTCCGGGACATAATGAACCGGGTTTCGCTTTAGGGCGGAGAAATGACAACAGCACCCGAAGAACATCCAACGAACGAAGAACTGCGCCGGACCGATGAGGAAATCCGCGGGCTGATCGAAGCCGTTCCGGCCATCGTCTACTCGGCCGAGATGGGTGAATCAGGGCGCTGGCACTTCGTCAGTCCCCAGATCGAACTGATCCTCGGCTACACCCCGGAAGAGTGGACCTCGGATCCCGGGATCTGGTTCCGGTCGACCCACCCGGACGACATCGCTCAGGCGATGAGATTCGAGGACGAACGGCTGATCGGCCTGGACGCCCACCCACCGGCCGAATACCGCCTTCGGAACAAGGATGGCGAATACATCTGGATCTACGAGCGGGCCCGGCTGGTCGCCGACGGCCGCGGCGTGCCGCTTTGGCACGGCGTGATGCAGGACATCAGCGCCCTCAAGCAGGCCGAGTTCGTCGTGCAGCAGAAAATCGACCAGCAGATGATGACCGCCCGGCTGGGGGAGCTTGCGATGAGCGGCGAACACCCCGACAGGCTGATCGAGATTGCGGTCGACCTGCTGATCAACCAGGAAGGGATGCATGAGGTGTCGGTGTGGGAGCAGGAGGACTACAAACAGCTGATCCTCCGCCACAGTTCAAACGACACTCCCGTCACGAAAGTGCTGCCCTACGACACCGACCGTTGGCCGGGAGATCGGATCGTCCAGGGTGAGGTCGCCCCGATCCACGACTGGCACACCGACCCCCGGGTCGCCGAATACCGGGAACACAGCACGCCGGAGATCCGCAGCAGCATGGTCGTTCCGATCGACGGATCCCACGGGCGGTTCGGGATCCTTTCGGTGAATTCGACCGAACCCCACCGCTTCGGCAAGCAGGACGAGCATTTCCTCAAAGCCACCGCCAATGTCCTGGCCAACGCCATCGAGAGGCACCGCGCCGACGAATCACTCCGTCACCGCCTGCTCCACGATCCGCTCACCGGGCTTCCCAACCGCCAGCTGTTCACCGACCGCCTCAAGACGGCAATCGACACTGCCCGGGAATCCGGCGAGCAGGCCGGTGTGGTCTTTCTCGACCTCGACCACTTCAAGCTGATCAACGACGGCATCGGGCATCAGGCCGGCGACGACATGCTGCGAGAGGTCGCTCCGAGGCTGAGCGAGGGAATCCGCATGGGGGACACCCTGGCCCGCTTCGGCGGCGACGAATTCGCGGTGGTAATGAACGTCGTCAGGGATGAAGCCGAAGCCAGGGAGATCGCTGACAGCCTGCTCGAAAGCCTGAAGAAGCCGATCACGGTCCTCGGGAGCGAGCACTTCGTCTCGGCCAGTGCCGGAATCGCGATCTACTCCCCGGCCTACGACGATTCCAAATCGGTGGAGGGACTGCTGCAGGAGGCCGACGCCGCGATGTACCGGGCCAAGGAAATGGGCCGGGCCCGGAGCGAGCTTTTCGGACAGCCGATGCGCGAGAAGGCCGTAAGGCGCCTGGAGGTCGAGCGCGAACTCCGGAGAGCCCTCGAGTCCGACCAGCTGGTGCTGAACTACCAGCCCATCATCTCCCTCCGGACCGGCAAGCTGACCGCATTCGAAGCCCTGGTGCGCTGGCAGCACCCGGAAAAGGGGCTTCTCACCCCGCTCGAGTTCGTCCCGATCGCGGAAGAGAGCGACCTGATCACGCAGATCGACCAGTGGGTACTCCGAGAGGGCGCCAAGCAGCTCGGTGTGTGGCAGAACATGATCGACGAGGACCGCAGGCTGATCCTGGCGGTCAACACCTCGGCCCGGATGATCCGCGACCCCCGGCTGCCCCAGCTGGTCAGTGAGCTGATCGGCGAGCACGGAATCCGGCCCGACCGGCTCGCCATGGAAATCACCGAGACCGTCCTCGTCGAGGGAACGAGCACCGTCAAAAACGTCATGAAGGATCTCCACGAGCTCGGTATCTGGCTGGCGCTCGACGACTTCGGTACCGGATTCTCGTCACTCAGCTACCTCAACGAGTTCCCGCTCGACTCGCTCAAGATCGACCGGTCGTTCATCGAGCACCTCGCGGTCGGCGATCCCAAGGGGTCGGCGATCACCGACGCGATCGTCCAGATCGGCAAGGCGTTCTCGATGACCGTCGTCGCCGAAGCCGTCAGCTCGGAGGCTCAGCTCCAGATGGTGCGCGACCTCGGCTGCCAGCTCGCCCAGGGCTACCTGATCTCCGTGCCGGTATCGGCCGAAGACGCCACCCGCATGCTCGACGAAGCGCCCGCCAACTCGCTCATTCCGTAAGCGCGGGATCCACTTCCGGGAGCGGCTGGACGAAGCCGGGCCGGGCGAGCGGCAGTTCGTGCCGGGCGCCCGGGAACGTGGCCACGATCTGGTGGATCGCGACGTCGCCACGCTCGAAAGCGCCGATGCTGGCCGTCATGTAGAGCCGCCAGATGCGCTCGCGCTCCTCGCCGATCTGCGCTTGCGCTGAGGCCTTGTTCTCGGCGAGGTTCTGGACCCACCGCTTCAGGGTCAGGGCGTAATGCTCACGCAGCGACTCGGCGTCGCGCATCTCCTGGCCCGACTTTTCCAGGGCGGCGACGACCGTCGCGACCCGATGGAGCTCGCCGTCGGGGAATACGTAACGGGTGATGAAGGTGTTGGGCTGCTCTTGGTCGTTCTGCATCCGGCAGATGCCGTGATGGAGCGCGAGCCCCCCGGGCTTGCCGAGGTTCTTCACGGTCTCCATGTAGTTGTCGAGCTGGCTGGCGCCGACGTGCTCGTACATGCCGACAGACGAGATCTTGTCGTAGGGCCCGTCGGTGACTTCGCGGTAGTCCTGGATCCGGACCTCGCACATGTCGCTCAGGCCGGCCGCGGAGATCCGCTCGCGTGCCAGCTTCGCCTGCTCCTCGGAGAGGGTCACGCCGACCCCCCGCACGCCGTAGTTGGCGGCCGCGTGGATGATCAGCGATCCCCAGCCGCAGCCGATGTCGAGCAGCCGTTCCCCGGGCTTGAGCTCCAGCTTGCGGCAGATCACGTCGAGCTTGCGCGTCTGAGCCTCTTCGATCGTGTCGTCTTCCGAAGCGAAGTAGGCGCAGGAGTAGACCATGGTCGGCCCGAGGATCAGCCGGTAGAACTCGTTCGAGACGTCGTAGTGGTGGGAGATCGCCTCGCGGTCGCGGCCCAGCGAATGCAGCCGGCCCGAGACCTTGACCTCGGTCTCCGGCGGCTTGGGCGGTGGGATCTTCACTGCGCCGACCGCCAGCGCGAGGCGCGCGGCTTCGAGCTTCTCTAAGGGTGTGAAGTCGAAGCCATAGAGCTTCGATCCGGCCATCATCACCCGCTCGAGGTCACCTTCGAGCTCGATGTCCCCGGAGACCCAGCCGCGGGCGATGCCGACCTGGTCGGGCCGCATCACCACGTACGTGAGCCCGCGTTTGTTGCGCACCACGATCGTGTCCTCGACCGGGCCCCGTTCACCGGGCCCGAACTCCGAGCCGTCCCAGAACCGGACCGCGGCCGGCAGCGGGCCGCTCAACCGGCCCTCCAGCTTCGAGACGAGGGGAACAAAACGATCGGCAACTCCGCCTGTGCTGTACATGACCCGAGACTATCCGAGCCAGGGCCGAGCCGAAGGCCGCGGTGGGCAAAACTATTTTCCGTAGACCTCGGCCTTGATCAGGCTGATCGAGCGGATCACCGAGTCGAGAAACGGCTCGATCTCTTCAACCAGCCGGCCGTATTCCTCTTCCCCGGCCGGGGTGATCGAGTAGAAGCGGCGGGTCCGCTTGTCGGGATGCTCCCAGTCGCCTTCGATCATGCCTTTGCTCTCGAGGTCCCTGAGAAGCGGGTACATCGTGTTCGGGTTAACCGACACGACCCCCTGGGTCATCGATTCGATCGCTTCGATCAGGAGGTTGCCGTAGGACGGCTCGGTCCGGATCAGATGCAGCACCAGCAGCGGGAAAAGGTCGCGCCGCCGCATCTCGCCGCCGAAGACATCCGAAGCCCGGCCGCCGCCGCGCTTTCGCCCCGTGTCACCGGTCTTCTGGCGGGTGGCCGCCTTGGTCGCTTCCGCAACCGCATCCTCCAGATTTGAACCCTTGTCCGCCATTCACAGCGAGTTTACGTAACGGGCATCCATGGTCTTCCTTATCCTCAGCCAATGCCGGTGAATCAGCCCCTCTTCGAGAACGAAAACGGATTCGAGGGTCCGGTCGAGGTCAGCCGCGTCATCTTCACCGCCGAAGACGACGGTTTCGCGGTGATCGAGGTCCGGGACGACTCCGGCGAGGAATTCGTCGTGACCGGCACTGTGGCCCACCTCAAGCCCGGGGAAAAGGCGCGCCTGGCCGGGGAATGGCAGCATCACGAGCGGTTCGGGCCGCAGCTCAAGGCGTTCACCGCCCTGCCGCTCGACCCCGGCGATCGCACCGGCCAGATCGCCTACCTCAGCACCCTGCGCCACATCGGTCCGGTGCGGGCGGAAACGCTCTGCGACCTCTACGGGGCCGAGGTCATGGAGAAAATCACCGCCGATCCTTCCGGGGTCTTCGGCTCGCTGCCGAAGCTCGGCCCCCGGCAGGCTGAAGCCGCGACCGAGAGCTGGTACGCGACCCGGGCCGTCCGGGACCTTCACGTCGAGCTCGCCCCGCACGGCCTCGCCCACCTGGCCGGGAAGATCCATGCCCGGTTCGGCGACCAGGCGATGAAGACGATCCGCGAGGACCCGTACCGCCTGACCGAGATCGACGGGGTCGGATTCGTCCGCGCTGACAAGATCGCGCTCGCGGCCGACGTGCCGCCGGAATCGGACCGGCGCGCCCAGGCCGCCGCATATTTCCTGATCGGCGAGGCCGAGCGCCGCGGCCACACCCACCTGCCGGTCGACGAACTCCAGGTGAATGCCAACAAGCTGCTGGGCTATCCCCCGGACCCCGGCGTGCTGGCCTCCGCCCCGGGCCTGACCCTCGAGGACGGCAGCCTCTACCGCGAGCGCACACTGAACCGCGAGATCTGGGTGGCGGCGGACATTCGCGACCGCGCGATCACCGAACCGCACATCGAGCACACCCCGGACCACCCGGACGACGATTCGCTGACCAACGAGCAGTGGCAGGGCGTGCTCGGCGCCTTCGACGCCCGGGTCTCGATCATCACCGGCGGGCCCGGCGTCGGCAAGACCGTCTGTACACGGGCGATCGTCTCCGAAGCGCGTTCAGCAGGGCTGCGGGTCGGCCTCTGCGCCCCGACCGGCCGCGCCGCCCGGCGGCTGAGTGAAGCGACCGGGGCCGAAGCCCACACGATTCACCGCATGCTCGAATGGCGGCCCGGCACCGAACCCGTCTTCAAGCCCGGCCACCCGCTGCCGATCGACCTGCTGATCGTCGACGAAGCTTCGATGATCAACCTCCACATGGCCGAGATGCTGCTCGGCGGCCTCGGCCTGGACACCCACATCGTCCTGGTCGGCGACGCCGACCAGCTGCCACCGATCGGAGCCGGCAAGCCTTTCGCCGACCTGATCGAGTCCGAAGTGCTACCGGTGACCCGCCTGACCTTCATCTTCCGGCAGGCGGCGCGCTCGATGATCACGACCGCGGCCCACGAGGTGAACCAGGGACACGCACCTCACCTCACCCCGGAGGAGGATCAGATCCAGGACTTCTTCTTCGTCGAGAGGGTGACGCCGGAGCGCTGCCGTGACGCGGTCGTCGACATGGTCGGGGAGCGGGTTTCGGCCGGCCTCGGCCTCGATCCGATCCGCGACGTCCAGGTCCTCGCCCCGATCTACCGCGGCGAGGTCGGCATCGACGCCCTCAACCGGAAGCTCCAGGCGCGGCTGAACCCCGACGGCAGGAAAGCCCTGACCGACCGCTTCCGCATCGGTGACCGGCTGATCCAGACCCGCAACGCCTACGAACTCGGCCTGATGAACGGCACCATCTGCTTTCTGCTCGAGGACGATCCCGACGAAGAGATGGCGGTCGTGCAGACAGACGTCGGCCAGGAGGTCGTCGTGCCGTATTCGGAATCCTCCGACCTGCGCCTGGCCTACGCGATCTCGGTCCACAAGGCTCAGGGCAGCGAGATCCCGGTCGTGCTCTTCGTCTGCCACCGGTCTCATTCGGGAATGCTGACCAGGCCCCTGATCTATACGGCGATCACCCGCGCGAAGTCAATGTGCGTGCTGATCGGCGACCGCCCCGCCCTCGAGATGGGGGTCAAGCGAGACGAAGGCGGCGGCCGCTACTCCTCGCTGGCGGCGCGTTTGAGCGCCGGCATTTAAACTGAACAGATGGGTACTCAGGGAGTAGGGAGACTGTTCGGATCAATGCTGGCCTTCTGGGTCGTGGCGCTCGGCCTGCTGGTCTTCGCGGCGACAGGCAAGGCCGAGCAGAAGCTCGTCACGATCGACGCGCCGAGCAACTACATCGACCTTTCGACGCAGAATCTGGCCGGACCGGTTTCTTCGACCATGGGCCCGCACCCCGGCAAGCTGAAGGCTCAGCCCAAGGCCAGGAAGGTCAAGCTGACCGTCAAGAAGACCGGTCACAAATCCTTCACCAGGAAGCTGAAGGTCAGGAAGTAAGCGCGAGCGACACCAGGCGGTAGTTCATCGCCTTGCGTGACGTCTCGAACCTTTCGCACAGACCGGCAACGTCCGGGTCGAGTGCGTGGTGCTCGCGGATCAGGTGCTCCGGCATGAGCAGGGCCGCGGAAAAGGTGTCGGCCTCCTTCTCCGGCAGGGGCTTCGGGGGGCGGTTTTCGCTCTCGGGTTCCGCGGTCTCTTCACCCGCCGCTTCGACCTTCCGGCAATGAACGGTCTCGCCTGACCCGCGGCCGACACTGTGCATGGTCCAGTGACCGAGCTCGTGGCCGACCGTGAACCGCCCTCGTCCGGGAAACTCGTCGGCCTCCCAGGCGTTGACCCAGATCTCGCCGACACTGGTCAGCAGCAGACCGGAGAGCTGGTCGTGCGGGATCTCCTCGCAGCCAGGTGCCATTGACATGCTTTCGACGTACCTGACTTGGAGTCCAAAGACCGAATCGACGATCTCTTCAATCGGCACCGGCAGCTCTTCGCCGTTCCAGACCCAGTCGGGCACATCGGCGAGTAGACGGTAAGCCCTGGATTCGATCAGGTCTTTGTCGAGCTCACCCGCGGTCACTCGGGTGAGTCACCTTCGGTGAAGAGCTTCTCGATCCGCGACGGACCGGAACTTGCGTCGAAATCGGCGTCCTCCATCGAGTGGACCGCCATCCCCGGGCTGGCCTGGCCCTCGGACGGCCACTTGAAAGCGACGTCGCTTGACTGGCGCGTGTGAATCAGGCCGGTATCGAGCCCGGGAACGCCTTCGAAGGCGCTGCCGGCCTTGCGCAGCATTCCCGTCTTCAGCCTGTAGATCTGCTCGAGGGCGTTGAGTACGACCGACGAGACTCCGTCCGGCGGCAACGTTCCGTACTCCATGGCGTGGTAGAAGTCGCCGACTTCAGCCATCTCGCGCGAGTCCTTTGCCCCGAGCGCATCGGCGAGATTCGCCACCACGACGCTGCGTTTGAGCTTCCATCTCTTTCTCAGGCTGGGCAAGAGGATCGGCCAGCCCCCGGTTTCTATGCCGAGCTGGCTGGAAGCGTTTTCGACCACCCGCTCGGCCCGGGACCCCTTGTAGGCCTTCGCGTCAAATGCGATCCTCTGGGCAGTCAGGAGGTACTCGTCGATCAGCCCGTCGAGCTCCTGCCGTTCGACACCTTCGACCTGTGTCAGGAATGGCTCCGGATCGGTTTCGCCACGGGCGAAGGCTTCGCGATAAGCGTTCAGCAGTTCGTCGATGCGGTCCAAGTCAGCCACCTCCCCGCAACTCATCGTGGAGATCGTCACGGAAACGTTTGTAGATCTGGTCGACGTTGGCGTTAGTCATGACAGGGCCGCCGTTATCGTCGGATCCATTCACCAGATCAACCACTTCTTTCGACTTGAACCCGTCGATCTTCATGATGACCACATCCTGATGGACCTTCGAACGGTTGGCGAGAACCTCTTCGACGATGATCGTCACCTCGACCACCCCGGTTTCACCGGCGTCGGACGGCAACTCGGTCCAATTCTCCGGATCTTCCGGCTGGTAAGTGACGTCACCCTTGCTGTCCGTGGCCTTCTTGTTGAACTCCCAGGCCCGGCGAACCGCGATCTGTTTCATCCAGTTGATGAACTGACCGACACTCTCGCCGTCAAAGCTGGATGTGATTACGTTTTCCATGACTTTAGCCGCTACGTCTTCGGCATCCTGACTGTTTCCCTTGAGGCGTTTGGCGATGAAGGCCGTGAGGAAGGGCAGACGACCGTAAACGAGGATTGCGAGAGCCTCCCGGATCGCCCCGGAATCGTTTTCATCCCTGGCCGCGACCACATATTCGATGAGTTCGTCATCACTGAACTTCTGTAGCTCGATTGGTGACTTTCGCCTGAATTCCAAGCATTCCTCGTGAACGTCGTGATGAAACGGGCCGTTCTGACAGTTCCGGCCTCCCGCGGTCAGGCCAAGATACTAGGGTCGGTGGATCTGCCCCGCCGCTTCCGACATCGCCGTCTGGCCCACCGGTGAACCGAGTGCCGCCCACCGGGAATCGATTGCCGGGGCCGAGCCCGAATCCTTCTGGCTCTCCGGACCTCGGCCCGCCCCGCGGAGTCGGGTCGATGGTGTGATCGATGCCGACCTGCTGGTCGTCGGCGGTGGACTGACCGGACTCTGGGCGGCAGTGCGTGCCGCGGAGCAGCAACCGGGCCGCTCGATCGCGCTGATCGAGCGGGACACGATCGCGATCGGCGCCAGCGGCCGTAACGGCGGCTTCATGTCGTCTTCGCTGGTCCACGGGATCGGCAACGGCATGGCGCGCTTCCCCCAGGAGGTCGAGACCCTTGAGCGGCTGGGGCTCGAGAACCTCGAAGCGATCAAGTCGACCATCCGCCACCACGGGATCGACTGCGACTTGCTCTCCCCGGGAGCGATCGAGACGGCGATGACCCCGGGCCAGCTCGAGGAGCTGAACGGGGGGGCCGAGGAGCTACAACGCTTCGGCCACGAAGCCGAGTTCCTGACCGGTGAGCAGATGCGGGCCGAGGTCAACTCACCGCTCTTCACCGGCGGCCTCTGGCAGAAGAGCGGCGAATGCTCGGTTGACCCGGTCAAGCTCTGCGATGGCCTGCTCAACCTCGCCGAGAGTCTCGGCGTCCGGATTTACGAAGAGACCGAGATGCTGTCGCTCCGCCGGGCCGGTGCCGGCGTCGACGTCGCCACCGACGGCGGCACCGTCCGGGCCCGCCGGGTGCTGCTGGCGACCGCCGCCTTCCGCAGCCCGGTCCGGGCGATCCGCTCGCGGGTGGTGCCCGTCTTCGACTACGTGCTGGTCAGCGAGCCGCTGACCACGGCCCAGTGGGACGCGATCGGCTGGAAGAACCGCCAGGGGCTTTCCGACTCATCGAACCAGTTCCACTACTACCGGCCGACCGCCGACGGCCGCATCCTCTGGGGCGGCTACGACGCGATCTACCACTACGGCGGCCGGGTGGACGAGCAGAACTACCAACGGGACGAAAGCTTCGCCGGCCTCGCCCAGCGTTTCTTCACCGCCCTCCCCCAGCTCGAGGGGTTGAAGTTCACCCACCGCTGGGGCGGCGCGATCGATACCTGCTCCCGGTTCTTCGCTTTCTACGGCAAGACGATGGGCGGCCGTGTCGCTTACGCCGTGGGCCACACCGGCCTGGGCGTCGGCGCCAGTCGCTTCTCGGCCGGTGTCGCCCTCGATTTGCTGGACGATCACGAAAGCGAGGTCAGCAACACGCGCTACGTCCGCTCGAAGCCGTTCCCCTTCCCTCCCGAGCCGCTGCGCTGGGGGACGATCCAGTTCACCCGCGGCCGCCTCGCCGCCGCCGACCGAAAGGACGGCAAGCGGGGCCTCTGGCTGCGAACCCTGGACCGTTTCGGGCTGGGTTTCGACAGCTGACGAGCGGGCTATTCGTACGAAACGGCTTCCAGCACGTCGAGCTTGGCGGCCTTGCGGGCTGGATATATCGCGGCGAGCACTCCCGCGATGGCGGTCAGAACCAGGATCGCGAACAGCGTCGGGATCGGGTAGCTGAGGGCGAAACCCTCGCTCTCCAACGGGATACCGAGCAGGAAGGCGAAGATGATGCCGAGGATCAGCCCGGCGATCGCCCCGAGCACAGCGGTGATCACCGCCTCGTAGCGGACCATGCGTTTGACCTGGCGCCGGGACATGCCCACCGCCCGCAGCATGCCGAGTTCCCGGGTGCGTTCGTAGACCGAGAGGATCAGCGTCACCACGATTCCGACCAGTGAGACGACCACGGCCAGGGCCAGCAGGACGTAGATCATCGCCAGCAGCTGGTTGACTTGTGCCTTCTGACTGTCCTTGAGCTCTTCCTGGTTGAGCACGTCAACCGTCGGAAAGGATTTCTCGAGGTCGGTCTCGACCCGCTGCTGGACCGCGTCGACGTCTTCGCCCGGATCGGTCTTCAGCAGGGCATAGAACGAGGTGTCGACGCCGAAGGTCCTGATCATCTCGTTCTGTGTGACCACGAGGTCGCCAAGCAGGTCGAGGTTGCCAGAAGCCATGACCGCCGTGACCGTCAGCTTCGGTTTCTTGGCGGTCTGGGACAGGACTTCGATCTGGTCGCCGACGCCGACGCCGGCTTTCTTCGCCAGGTCCTCGCTGATGATGACCTCGCCGCCCGTAAGATCGGTCAGGTCCTCGGTCGAGCCCTGGTCGAACTCGATGTTCATCACCTGGTTGATCGTGTCCGGTTCGACCGAAGAGAGCGACTTCGAGCCGCCGCCCGTCACCTTGACCTGGCTGAAGCTGATGCCGGAGGCGTCTTCGACGCCCTTGACCTTGCCCGCTTCGCGTACTGATGCGATCGGGATGGGCGTGAAACCGCCGGGACCCTGCAGCACGATCTCGCCCTTCATGTCTTCGTCGATCACCTTGGTGACCGAGCTGTTCAGGCCGGAGGCGAAGATCGTCACGAAACTGACCAGGGCGAGCCCGATCATCAGGGCGGCCGCGGTCACCGCGGTCCGGGACGGATTGCGCTGAGAATTCTCGCGGGCAAGGCGGCCGGTCAGGCCACCGATCTTCTCCAGCGGCGCGCCGATCGCCGAAGCCATCGGCCGCACGAGCTGCGGACTGAAGATCGAGATCGCGACGACCACGCAGATCGCGCCGGCGCCCATCGTGAGCGCGGCGTTGCCGCCGCCGGAGCCACTGACCAGGACGGAGGCGATCAGGGCGAGGCCGCCGATCGTCAGGACCGCAGCGATGATTCCGCGCAGCCAGACCCGGTTCTTGCCGGCAATCACGATGTTCTCGGAGAGCGCCGCGATCGGTGGGACCCGGGTCGAGCGAAGCGCCGGGATCAGCGACGCAACGAGGGTCACACCGATCCCGATGACCAGCGAGACGATGATCGTGCGCGGTTCGATCACCAGCGCCTTGGTCGGCAGCGCGGCGCCGATCCCCTTGAGGATGGCACTCAGCCCCTTGGCCAGGCCGAGGCCCACCAGGATGCCGACGATCGACGCGAACAATCCGATCAGGAAGCCTTCGATCAGCACCGTGCGCAGGATCTGGCGCCGGTTGGCGCCGAGCGTTCGCAGCATGCCGAACTCACGGGTGCGCTGGGCCACCGTGATCGAGAAGACGTTGAAGATCACGAACGAGCCGACGAAAAGGGAGATCGCGGCGAAGGCGAGCAGGGCGATGTTGAGGAAGCTGAGGGAGTCACGGATGTCGTCCGAGTTCCGTTGGGCGTTCTCGGCGCCGGTCTCGACCAGCAGGTCGTCCTTCGCAGACGGAGGCAGGGCATCGATCACCCGCTGCTTGAGCTCGTCCGGGCTGACGCCCGACTCCGCCTGAACGGAGATCTGGTCGAATTCGCCCTGTTTACCGGTCACCTTCTGGGCGACCGGCAAAAGGACCTGGGCGATCGAGGTGCCGCCGAAAGAGGCACCACCGAGCTGGGTCAGCCCGACGATCCTGAAAGGTGTGGCTTTGCCGGTTCCGACCAGCTGCATGCGGTCGCCGATCTTCAGGTCAGCCCGCTCGGCCGCCGCCTGGTCGAGCGAAACGTCGTGGGGGCCGGTCGGGAACTTGCCTTCGACCAGGTCGAGCGATTCGAGCCTCTCCGGATTCTTCGAAGCGATGAACTGCGGGGAGAAACCGCTGCCGGTTGAATCGCCCTCGGAATCCAGGATCGCGCCCTGCGAGAAGATCGATCCCGCGGCCTCCTCGACCCCGTTGACGGCCCTCACCCGCTTCAGGTTGACGGCCTTCAGGGCCGGCGTGGTGCCGTCCTGCTGTTCGACCTTGACCTTGCTGTTGATCGTGACGTCGATGCCTTCGTTCGACTTGACGAAGATGTCGTCGAAGGCGCCGTTGGTCGTGTCGGTGAGGATGTACGTGCCGGCGACCAGCGCGATGCCGAAGACCACCGCAAGGGCGGTCATCAGGGAGCGCCACTTGCGCGCCCACAGGTTCTTGAAGGTGAGGCTAAGCAAGGGTCTTGAGCAGCTCGATGACCGCGTCGGCGGAAACCGGCGGCGCATCGTGGACGAGCTTGCCGTCGCGGAGAGCGATCAGCCGGTCGCCGTGGGCGGCCGCGTCGGGTTCGTGGGTCACCATGATCACGGTCTGGCCGTACTCATCGACCGAACCGCGCAGGAGCTGAAGCACGTCTTCGGAGGACTTGGAATCGAGGTTGCCCGTCGGTTCGTCGGCGAAGAGCACGGCCGGCTTGGTGACCAGCGCCCGGGCCACCGCGACCCGCTGCTGCTGTCCGCCCGAGAGCTCGGAGGGTCGGTGGGTGCGGCGGTCGGTCAGCCTGACCCGCTCGATCACTTCGTCGACCCAGGCCTTGTCCGGCTTGCGGCGGGCGATCGAAAGCGGCAGGATGATGTTCTCCTCGGCCGAGAGCACCGGCAGGAGGTTGAAGAACTGGAAGACGAAGCCGAGCTTGTCGCGCCGGAGCTGGGTCAGGTCGCCGTCGTCGAGCTTGGTGATGTCGACGCCGTCAACCTCGACCGTGCCGGCCGTCGGCTTGTCGAGGCCGGCGAGGATGTGCATGAGCGTCGACTTGCCGGAGCCGGACGGGCCCATGATCGACGTGTACCGGCCCTTCTCGAAATTGACGCTGACGCCGTCGAGCGCCCGGACTTCGGCCTGCCCTTCGCCGTAGAATCGCTCCACCCCGCTCGCCTTGACGATCGAGGTTTCGGGAGCTGCGGATTCGGTCGGTGACTCGAGCGTGGATTCCATGATGCGGTCACCGTAGCAAGGAGCGGCGGTCCAAATCGGGGCCTCAGGGTAATCCCTTAGAGACCCTTATTTCACCGCGTATCAGTCAACCTGACGATGCGTGTGACCCGCTTCGGACTGGTGCCCGCCTGGCCGACCGTGAAGACGATCTTTGCTCGCAAATGGCCCTTCTGCCGGAGCTTGCGCCGGGTCCGTCCGTTCAGCTTGAGCTTGATCGCCCGCGCTCCCGCCTTGACCTTGTACTTGCGGGTCGTGACGCGGCGGTCCTTCTTCCCGGCCTTCTTCCGGGCCCCGAACACGCGGCCCTTGACCGAGAGCGTGGCTCGCCCGTAACAGGACTTCATGCCGGTCAGGGTGCAGCGGACCTTGGCATAGCCGCGGCCCCGGCGGTTGAACTTGATCAGCCTCGAACGGGTTCCGAGCAGGGCCTTCGGATAGCCGACGATGAATCCGGCCCGGGCCGGCGAGGGATCGGTGTTGCCGGCGATGTCGGTCGCGCGCACGTCGAACGAGTGGTAACCGACTGGCAGGGTGCTGCGCTCGAGCGGCGAAACGCAGGCGGTGAACGCGGCCGAGTCGAAACGGCACTCGTAACTCGACCCGGTCTGGGACGAAGTGAAGAGCAGCTTCACCCGGCCGGACTGTCCTCGCTTCCTGAGCGATGACGAGATCGCGGTGTCGGGCGCGGTCGTGTCCGGAGTCGCGCTGGTCGGCAGGGCCCGCCAGGTCTTGTGGCTGATCTGCTGCTCGATCCCGGGCTTGGAGTTGTCGCAGATGCCCTGCGGGAAGATCGTCTGCAGGCGGGCGAGCTGGGGACCGGTCAGGGCCACGCCGTATTCGGACTGGTCGATCGGCTTCAGCTGGCACTTGAGGATGTCGTTCGCCAGCGGCTGGCCGGCTTCGATCCGTGGACCTGACGACGAGGGGAACGTGGTGCCGCAGGTGCCGGAGTCGTCAGTCTGGGTCTGCTGCGCGATCAGGCTGCCGGTGTCGTTCGAGAAACAGGCGTCCTGCGCCGCCGGTGAGCCACTGATGGTCTCCGGCCGGTTGTTCAGCACCTTCTCGCGTTTCGAGACGGAGGAGGTGTCGTTCTCGATACCGGTCAGCCAGCGGTCCATGGTCAACAGCTGGAGGGAGTCGTCGAGGCTCTGCGGGCTCGTCCAGATGACCTGGGTGCCGGCCGAACCGTTCCCGTCCGGATCTCCGTTGGCCTTCAGCAGGCGCTCGCGCATCGAGAGCGCGTGGATGATCTGGTGGCCGTTGTCCATGGTTTCGATGCTGTAGTTCCGGTTGTCGATGATCGGGGTGCTGGCGAGGCCGGCACCGCCTTCATTCAGCTGACCGCTGTCGTAGGCCCGGCGGAGTGCTTCGGTCGTCGCGGTCGAGCGGGCCGGGACCGACACGCCGTCGTACTGCCGGATGCCGCCGACGCCGTCGTTGAGGTCGAGGAACTGGTCAACCGTGATCACTCCGCTCCTGAGCGGTTCCAATCCGAACTGCACACCGACGTTGTCGACCGGCCGGCGGGTGAGGCCGTCGCCCTCCTTGCCGTAGACATTGACGTTGCCGTCGTAGACCAGGCAGCGGGTGCCACCGGGATTGGTGTTGGGGTCGAAGACTGTGTTCGCCGCGAGCTCCGGCGGGCAGGATCCTCCGGGGTCGAAGAAGTTCTCGCCGAAGGCCGCGTAAACGACGGCGCAGGCCGTCTCGCGGGCCAGACCCTTGACCGCCCGCTTCTGCTCGGTGGTCCAGCCGGCCGCTTCGGGCGAGGCGAGGAACTCGTTGATCAACCGGCAGTCCATCAGCTGGTTGCCGGGAAAGGCGTTGTCGGTGAACGAATTGCTGATCTGCAGGCCGTCGAGCAGACCGGGGAAGTTGTCGCCGATCATCTGTTGCGCCATGGCGCCTCCCGAGCCGCCCTTGCCGAGGACGAAGTCCGGCTGGCCGAAGGCCTCGATGAAGTGTTCCTTGACCATCGAGACGGTTTCGGCCGAGACCGAGTCCGAGCACCGAGTGCCGAAGACGTTCTGCGAGGAGCCGGCCGTCGCGTAGCCGCCGAGTACGTCCGGGAGGCGCAGGAAGTTGTTGTCGTTGCCCGCCGGTCCCTGGACGAAGCCGCCGGTGCAGCCGCCACCGAAGCCATAGATCAGCCGGCCGTTCCAGCCGATCCCGGGAACGCTCGGATTGGCCGGGTCGATCAGGAAGCCGATCTTGTAATTCGCCCGGTTGACCGTTCCGGTCTCGACCCGGATCGCCTGCGGAACCACTTCGCCGTTCGGCCGGTCGCCGGTCGGAACGGTCGTGGTGATCTTCAGAAGAGTGGCGTCCGGAATCTGGGCGGGGCTGCTCACCGTGACCCACCCTCCCCCGGAAGCGAGGCGATATCGGTATTCGACCTTGATCGTCGTATTGCAGTCGCTGGGGCTGATCGCGCCGCCAGGGGTCTCGCAGACGAACGGGGTCTGGCGAACACCTGAGAGGATCGGTCCGTTGACCGAGTGGTCGACGATCAGGAGCTTCGCCGTGGTGTGGCCCGGCAGCGTCGCCGTGACCGTTCCGCCGCCGGAGAGGTCGAGCAGGGCCCGCAGCTTGCGCTCGTTGCCCGGAACGGCCTGGAAGTTCGGAGTCACGTCATTGCCGTCGAGCGCCACGGTGAGCGCGGCCGAATCGCCTGAGGGAGGGACCACGGCCTGAACCAGGCTGCTGCCACCACTGGCCATGTCGGCCCGCGACGAAACGACGTCCAGTTCGACTTCACCCGAAGCCGAGGCCTGCTGAGTGCCGATCACGAAGAGTCCAGCCAAGACGACGAACACGAGACTGATCGCGGTCGAAAATCGGGTGGCGGTGGTACTCATCTGATCCCTTCGTCGAGGACTGGTAACCATTGGAACCCCACCCACCACCGAAGTTTCGGCTTTACACAATCTTTTTTGGCGCACCGCCAATGGATCGGCCTACCGTGATGGCGGGCAAAATCGGATCAGGAGAACAATCCCGAAGTTTTTGCCCTCTCACAGAGGTCACAGTTCTGAACAAGTGCATCAAAGTTGGTATTTCCGAAATCAGTCTGCGTTCGGAACACGGTCGTAAAACCAACTTCGATGTCTCGACTAGCTGACCATGTCTTTACCGGGCTACCCCGGTACGGCCTACACGGCGATGCGGAAGTCCAAATAGCTGCTGTTGCTCGTCTTTATCCGCGAAGTGACCGGGATAAGGGCCGTGAGGTGGCCTCGATCCAGGTTACTTCGAGCTCAGCACCGATACCGATCGGGATTACGACGGTATATCCGTTGTAATTCCGATCACTTCCTTCTTTGCGGGCTTTCGCGGCTGGACCTTTCAAAGAACGTAAGTGGTGGTGTCCGGGGACGTCCTGGGCGTGGCTGGCGAGGAGTAAGCGAGCCGGTGAAGCGATTTGACATCTGTCAATGAGCAAGCCGAGCGAGTGTCGACGAAGTCAAGGCGCGTCCAGGACGTTCCCGGGCGCCGCCCGCCACCTCAGGGCTTAACGAGAAAGGGCGCCAGGTGGGCGCCCTTTCGAAGTAGCAGTCTGCCGCAAGTCAGCTAGACGCTACGCGGCATCAGTACTTCTCTTGCGATAACCATGCGCTGAATTTGGGAGGTGCCTTCGTAGAGCTGCATGATCTTCGCGTCACGCATGAACTTCTCCACCGGGTAATCCTTGATGAAGCCGTAGCCACCGTAGACCTGGACGGCATCAGTGGTGACTTCCATCGCCGAGTCAGCGGCGAAACGCTTGGCCTCGGAGGAGGTGAGCGTGTTGCTCAGGCCCTGGTCGAGCTGGACGCCCGAGTGCCAGGTGAGCAGGCGGGCGGCGTCGACCTTGACCGCCATGTCGGCGATCAGGAACTGGATCGCCTGATGCATCGCGATCGGCACGCCGAACTGCTGGCGCTCCTTGGAGTAGGTGACAGCGGCTTCGAACGCGGCGCGGGCGATACCGACGGCCATCGCGGCCACACCGGGACGGGTGCGGTCGAGGGTCATCATCGCCAGCTTGAAGCCGTGGTTCTCTTCACCGATCAGGTTCCCGGCCGGGACCTCGACGTCGTTGAAGGAGACGGTCGCGGTGTTGGAGGCCCGCTGACCCATCTTGTCTTCCTTCTTGTCGATGGTGACGCCGTCCTGCTTGTCGACCACGAAGGCCGAGATGCCCTTGCTGCCAGACTCGGGATCGGTCTTGGCGTAGACGGTGAACCAGTCGGCGTACTGACCGTTGGTGATGAAGCACTTCGAGCCGTTGATGACGTACTTGTCGCCCTTCTTCACGGCGCGGGTCTTCATGCCCGCGACGTCGGAGCCGGCGTCCGGCTCGGTCAGGCAGAAGGAGGCGAGCTTGGCAGATTCGGTCAGCATGCCGAGGTACTTCTTCTTGGTCTCCTCGGAGCCGCCGAGGGCGACCGGAGCCGTAGCGAGGCCGTTGCAGGCGAGAGAGGTGCCGATGCCGGAGCAGCCCCAGCCGAACTCCTCTTCGATCAGGCAGCCGGACAGGTAATCCAGTCCGGGTCCGCCGTATTCCTCGGGAATGTGGGTGTTCATCAGGCCGACTTCCCAGGCCTTGTCAATCACTTCCTGGGGCCACGTGCCGTCCTTGTCGTACTCCCAGGCAACGCTGCGCATCTCTTTGTCGGCGAAATTGTGCGCCATCTCGCGCAGGTCTTTCTGCTCGTCAGTAAGCGTGAAGTCAACCACTTCTAAAGCTCCTTCAGTCGATGAAACTCGGTCTCTGAGGTCGTTTGGGGAGGGTTGGGCCGTTCCCGATTGACCAGTCAGTCAATAACTCGGGTAGAAGGTTAACGGATAGCGGAGACAGGCGGACTAATCTGGCTTCATGACCGCGCGCATCGGCGCCTCCGAATTCTCTTTCGTCCTGCTCGTGCTCTGCGTGGTGGTCATCCCGATCGCCGCTTTCGCCTTTTCGCGGTCGGGACGCGCCCTGGAACAGCTGGGCAAAGGCACCTTCGCGATCGACCGGGAGAAGCCCGGAGGGTCGGAACCGATGGACCCGGAAGTCGACCGCGACGAGCAGGAGGCGGAAGTCCGGCAGATGGTCGAGGCGTCGGCCTATCGCCGCCACGCTCGCGGCGAACCCGACATCGACGTCCAGTCCGAGATCGACCGGGTGCTCGGAGTCGGTCCATGGGCCGAGGTCGATGCGGCGGAGGTCAGCGGCGAGGACGGCGAGGACGCACCCGCCGGACCCGAGGGCGGCACGTCGGGAATCCGGGCGGAGATCAGGCAGCTTGTGATTGCCAACAACGAGCGACGGGTCCGCCGCGGCGAGGAACCGCTCGACGTCGATTCCGAGGTGGAACGCAGGTTCCGTGAGTGGACCTGAGACCGCCCTGGCCTGAATCTGAACCCGTACAGAGCTAAGATGGCTTGAATGTATGACGAATCCCTCTATGAACTCGAGGAACTCGCCGTCCAGCCCGGGACCTATTTCAACCCCCAGACCGAGGTGGTTGTGATCGTCGACGACTCCGCGTCGATCGATCAGCAGATCTTCAGCAACGGCTCATTCGAAGGAAGTGAATGGGTGCGCGTCGCTGAAGAGACCGCGGTCGACGAAGACCGCCGCGACGAGCTCCTAGAAGAGTTCCAGGCGCGCCACCACAAGGGTGCCCGCGAGCCGGCGCCCGAAGCGACCCCCGACCTCGACGACTTCGACGACTTCGACGACGACATCGAACCGGACGAACCCCCAGAAGAGAGCCCGGAAGCCGGCCAGGAGCTCTGATGGACCAAGATCGGCTGACCCTTCTCGGTGTGCCGATCGACAGCGTCGGCCGCGAAGGCGGCACCGAGCGCGGTCCCGCTGCCCTTCGAAAGATCTTCGAGCCGCTCGGACTGCGCGACGCGGGCGACACCGAGCAGATGATCAGGGGCCTCAACCGCGATCCGGCCAACGGCTGGCTCGCCTACCCGGACATCGTCCGGATGAGCGCCGAGGTCCGCGAGCGGGTCGCCTCGATCACGGCCGAAGGCCAGGTTCCGCTTGTCCTCGGCGGCTGTTGCACCCTGCTGCCCGCCGCTTTGGCCGGAGCCCGCGACTCACATGGCAGGCTCGGGCTGGCCTACCTCGACGGGCACCTCGACCTCTTCACCGGCCGGACCTCGCCGACCGGCGAGGGCGCCGACATGCCCGCCGCCGCGATTCTCGGCCTGGCCCCACTCGAAATGCTCGAGGCGATCGGGCCGACGCCGATCGTCGAGCCGTCACGCATGGCCTTCCTCGGTGCGCGGGACGGCGAGGAGCTCGAGATGATCGCGCCGCTGCCGAAAGGGCTTGGAATCGGGCGGATCGAGGACCGCGACGCACTCCGGCACGCCGAGCTCGAGCACATCGCGCATTCGGTCGCCGACGAGCTGACCGCAGACGGCGCGCACTTCTGGCTGCATCTGGACGTCGATGTGCTCGATCGCGACGCCTTCCCGGCAACCGACTATCTGATGCCGGACGGACTGAGTTTGGCCGAACTCAAGGCCCTGTTGGGACCGCTCGCCGGATCCCCACGCCTGGCCGGGATAAACGTCACCTGCTTCAACCCGGAGAAGGACCGTGACGGATCCTGTGGCACGACATTGGTCGAGATGCTGAAAAGCACACTGATCACTTAGAATCCACGAGTGCTCGAAGCTGGCTCAAAAGCCCCTGATTTCACACTCAAGGATCAGAAGGGAAAGAACGTCACCCTCTCCGACCTTTCGGGGAAGACGGTCGTTCTTTACTTCTACCCCAAGGCCAACACCTCCGGGTGCACGACGCAGGCCTGCGGGGTCCGCGACCACAAGGCCGACTACAAGAACGCCGGCGCCACGGTCATCGGCGTCTCTCCGGACGAGGTCAAGGCGATCAAGAAGTTCGACGACGCCAACAAGTTCGGTTTTCCGCTGCTGGCCGACAAGGATCACAAGGTCGCCGAGCTTTACGGGACCTGGGTCGAGAAGTCGATGTACGGCAACAAGTTCATGGGAGTCCAGCGCACGACCTTCATCATCAGCGGCGACGGCAAAGTCGTCCGGGTCTTCCCCAAGGTCCAGCCCAAGCGGCACGACGATGTCGTGCTGAAGGCGCTGGTCGAGATGAACACCACCACCTGATGAGCCGGGTCCGCTGTGCCTGACTGGGGCGATGGAACCTACGAGCTGATGGCAGCCCAGCTGGAGCCGGTAGCCACGCTCGTCGTTGACGCGGTCGAGCCCGTATCCGGGCTGAAGACGCTCGACCTCGCCTGTGGGACCGGAAATGCCGCCCTGCTCGAAGCCGAGCGCGGCGCGAAGGTCACCGGGTTCGACGCGGCGCCTCGCCTGCTCGAAGTCGCCGCCGAGCAGGCCGCCGAGGCGGGCCTCGATGCAACCTGGGTCGAGGGCGACATGCACGACATGCCGTTTCCCGACGATTCGTTCGAGGTGATCACTTCGGTCTTCGGCGTGATCTTCGGCGATCCTCAAAAGGTCACCGCCGAGATCGCGCGGGTTCTCGAACCGAACGGCCGCATCGCGATCACCACTTGGACAAACGAAGGCGTGCTGCCCCGGATTTCCGCGCTTTCCAAGGAGGCGGTTGCCGACGTTTTCGACCAGGAAACCGAGCCGATGCAGTTCCAGTGGGGCGACGAGACCCAACTGCGCGAACTCTTCTCCGAGCACGGCATCGCACTTCAGTGTGAGACGAAGAACCTGAAATTCACCGCGGAATCGGCCGAAGCGGCCAACGAAGAATGGCGTGAACACCATCCGATGTGGCTCGCCCTCAAGGAAGCCCTCGGCGACGAACGCTTCGACGCCCTCTCGGAGAAGATTCTCGAGGAGCTGAAGAGCAGCAACGAATCCGAGGACGGCTTCAGCTACACCAGCACCTACCTGCTGGCCGTCGGCAGCCCCGTCTGAGCCGGGTCATCCGCTCCCTCAGCTGATCAGAAGGTCCGGTAGTCCTCGCGGGCGAGGAAGAAGCCGTGACCGGTGTTCGTGTTCCGGCACTCGATGCCGGCCTCGGAGCTGTCGCACACGACTGAGCCGACGGCTGAACTCTCGCCGTACTCAAGCACCGGAGCGTCGGGTACGACGACCGTGTCCCCGTGACAGATGAACTTGCCCGGTCCCTTGCCCTGGACCGCCACCGAGGTTCCCCAGTCGAGGGTGCAACTGGCCGGCTTGACGGGTGGGCTGAACGTCTTCTTCTTGACCTCGCACCGCGCGTACGCGGGCTTGAGAACCTGGCAGGCGATGTTCTTCGACGGGAGCTGGAAGGCCTCGTAGGACTGGGAAGTTTTCGCCGGAGTCGTCGCGACATCCGTCTGGTCGTCACTGGACGAATAGTCGGATCCGCAGCCCGCTGCCAGGAAAGTGACCGCGCACAGCAGGGCGACGGTCGGTACCAGCTTCCTCGCATGCGATGCCATTTCCATCTCCCCTATCTGGTCAGCTGAACAGGACTACGCCGAGGAATGTGAGGTAGAAGGTCGCCCAGAGGACGATCGCCACCTTGCCGAACTCACCGCGCTTGCGCAGCGCCCAGTAGGCGACGGCACCGCCGAGCAGGCCGAGGATCATCGAGATGATCGCGAAGTGATCGAGGTTCCAGTCGATGAAGACCATGCCGAAGAAGACCGGGATGGTCGACTGGAAGACCATGGCACCGGTGATGTTGCCGAGGGCCAGCGCGTCCTTGCCCTCCCTCACCCAGAAGAAGCTGTTCGCCTTTTCCGGCAGCTCGGTCGCGAGCGGCGCGAGGATCAGCGAAAGCACGATCGCCGAAACGCCGAGGTGCTCGGCGACGGTGAGCAGTTCGGTGACGAACAGGTGAGCTCCGCCGACCATCGCCCCGAGTCCGACGATCAGCTGGACGATCATGATTGAGTTCGGTGGCGGCCTGTCATGCCGGTCGCCGCGCCGGTCCATGAACAGCGGGTCCATTTCGTGGGACTCGGAGGCGTCGCCGCCGTTCTTGATGGTCTCGCGCACGTACCAGCCATAGGCGCCGAGGAAGACGACGCCGGCGATGATCTCGACGAACCGCGGCGTGTCGAAGAGGCCGATGACCAGGGCGAGGCCGAAGAAGATCATGAAGAAGACGAGGTCGCGGTCGAGGGTCTCGACGTGGACGTCGAGGTGGTGACCCTGGGGGCGTCGCTTGACGTAAGCCAGGGCCGAAACGCCGACCAGGGCCATCGCGATGGTCGCCAGGAGGAAGGGTGCGCCGACGATCGCGCCGATCGCGACGTCCGAACTGCCGACCGAACCACCGATGATCGCCACGATCGGGATCAGGGTCTCCGGCATCGCGGTGCCGACCGCCGCCAGGAGGCTGCCGACCGCGCCTTCGCCGAGGTTCAGCTTGTGGCCGACCCATTCGATCGCGTTCGTGAACAGCAGCGCGCCACCAAGGATGACCGCGAAGCTGACGAGTAGAAGTACGTATTCCATTTAGTTCTGTGCCTGTTCGGGGTCGGACTCGGTCAAGCTGAACCGAATCCTGGTTGGTGGGGACGCATTCTCCCGATCATCGATCGAAAGTGTCAGGTCGAGCTGCTCGAAAGCCCCGTCCCCGCTCTGCGCGTAAAGGTCGAACTGCGCCGCGACCAGCTTGTCGCGCAGCTCGTCCAGCTCGTCCACTCCCGGAAGCGATGCGGCGGCACCGACTTCCTGTGAAGCGGACTCGAGCTGGTCAACCAGCTTCTTCACGTCGAAGTCGCCGGTCACGTGGTCGACTTCGGTCCCGTCGAGGTCCTCGGTGCCCACCGTCTCGATCCCTTCGGCGAGCCCGAAGAGGCCCTCACCTCGTCCACCGGCCCCGGTGATCGCCTCCCTGACCTCGGCGTAGGTCTCCGGATCGACCGTCAGCGTCCGGCTTTCGAGGACGCGGTCTTCGTAACCGATCGAGGCGACTTCGACCGTCGCCGAAACCGTGGCTCCGGCAGCGATGCCCTCATCGGGGAAAGCCGTCTCGATGACTTGCTGGGGGTCGGCCGGCGGCTCCTCGTCGCCACAGCCGGCCGCGAAGAGCGCGCCGGCGGCCAGGAGGACGGTCAGATGGCTGAGGGTTGGCCGTTCCAAGGGCGGGCAAGCCTATACGCTCGAAGGTCCCATGCCACCTCGCACGATCCTTTACACAGGCAAAGGCGGTGTCGGAAAGACCAGCGTCGCCGCCGCGACAGCCCGCCGCTGCGCCGAACAGGGCCTGCGCACGGTGGTCATGTCGACCGACCCGGCTCACAGCCTCTCCGATTCGCTCGGACACGAGCTCGGCTCCGAGCCGAGTGAGATCACCCCGATGCTCTGGGGCCAGGAAGTGCTGGCCGCGGCCGAAATGCGCCGCAACTGGGACCAGGTCTCCACCTGGCTGACCGGACTGCTGCAGAATCAGGGCGTGGACCGGATCAGGGCGGAAGAACTGACCGTGCCGCCCGGCATGGACGAGCTCTTCTCGCTGCTCCAGATCAAGCGCCACTGGGACGAGGACGAATTCGACGTGGTGATCGTCGACTGCGCGCCCAGCGGAGAAACGCTGCGGCTGCTCGGCTTTCCCGAGGTCGCCGAATGGTGGGTCAAGAAGGCCTTCCCGTGGAACCGCGGGCTGCTCGGCGCCGCCGCTCCCCTGGCCCGGGCCCTCGACATGCCGCTGCCCGACCCGGAGATGATGGAAGAGGTCGACCGGCTGATCAGGAACCTGGTCGAGATGGACGTGATCCTCCGCGACCACGAACACTGCTCGATCCGGCTGGTCATGAACCCCGACCGCATGGTGATCAACGAGGCCCGCCGCACCTTCACCTACCTCTGCCTCTACGGCTACCAGACCGATGCCGTCGTGGTCAATCGCATCTTTCCCGACGAAGTCGACGGCACCTACTTCAGCGGCTGGAAGGATCGCCAGGCCGAACAGCTCCAGGCGGTGACCGAGGGTTTCGACCCGGTGCCGATCCTGAAAGCGAGGTTTTTCGAGGAAGAGGTGATCGGTCAGGAGATGCACGACCGGCTCAGCGACGAGCTCTTCGGTGATCGCAATCCGGCCGAGATCTTCCATCCGGGACTGGCCCGCGAGCTCACCAGCACCCCCGAATCGACCGTGATCCGCATCAACGCGCCCTTCGTCGAGAAGCAAGACATCGAACTCAAACAAGTCGGGGATGAGTTGCTTGTCACAGTAGGAGAAATCAGGCGCACTATCATGCTGCCTTCAGGCCTCGCCCAGCGCGAGCCCTCCCGCGCAGCTTTCGAAGACGGAACTTTGGAGATCACGTACGACGATGTGCCCGCAACACAAATCTGAAAATGGCTCTGACCCGGGCCTGCCGCCCGGCGCCGAGAGGTTCTGGGGCCAGTTCTCCGAAGCCCGGGGCGGGCGCAGCTCGGCCGATGACGAGCCTCAGGCCGCCCCCCGGGACAAGGATGAGCAGGCCGAAAGCAAGCACGAATGCCTCGAGTGGTGCCCGATCTGCCGCTCGGCCGAACTGCTGAAGGCGACGGCATCGCCGGAGATCATGCAGCAGATCCACTCGATCCAGAACGAGGCGATCACGATCCTCAAGGCGTTCGCGGCGACTTACGCCGAACGCACCGGCGAGGATCCTTTCGCCCGGGGCAAAGCCGAGACGAACGGCGACAGCCCCCACCCGGAGCCCGACGAGCCGAAAGTCACCGATATCTCAATCGAGTGACGGCAGCTTGAATCCCCAGCGCTTGAGACCGGCCTCGATCTCGGCGTTCACGGTCTCGATCACCGCGACCCGGGAGTAACGCTTCGATTCCGACGGGATGACGTGCCAGGCGGCCGCTTCGGTGTCGGTCTTGTCGAACATGTCTTCGATCGCTTCGATGTAGTCCGGACGCTTCTCGCGGTTACGCCAGTCGTCCTCAGTCAGCTTCCAGGTCTTCAGCGGATCCTCGGCGCGGGCCTCGAACCGCCTGAGCTGCTCCTCCTCCGACATGTGGAGCCAGAGCTTGATCAGGATCGTGCCTTCATCGGTGATGCCCTGCTCAAAGTTCCGGATCTCCCTGTAGGAGCGTTTCCATTCCTTCTTCGTCGCGTATCCCTCGACCCGCTCGACCAGGACCCGCCCGTACCAGCTGCGGTCGAAGACGGCCATGCCGCCCCAGCCCGGAAGCGACGGCCAGAACCGCCCGAGGAAGTGGTGCCGCTTCTCGTCGGGAGTCGGAGCGGCGAACTGCACGACACGCGCGTGGCGCGGGTCCAACGGGTAGGTCAGCCGCTTGATCGTACCGCCCTTGCCGGCCGCGTCCCAGCCCTCAATCACGACGCAAACCGGTGGCCCGATCTTGCCCGAGCCGATCTGGCCACCCAGGGTGAGTCGCAGTGCGGCGAGTCGCTCCTGGGCCGCAGCGAGGCGCTTCTCGCCCTTCTTGCGCTGGAAGTCCAGAGTGAGGTCAACTTCGCCGAGGCGGTCCATGAAGTGAGGATAGCCGCGCTACCCCTATCCTTCGCAGCATGGCCAGCACCGTGTCAGCCGATCCCGAAACCCCGGAAGCCGTCGCCGCAGCACTCCGCGAGGCGCGTTACCTCGCCGACGACTCCACCGCCCTGATCGCCTTCCTGGCCCAGCGGCTGGGCAAACCGATCCTGGTCGAAGGTCCCGCCGGCGTCGGCAAGACCGAGCTGGCCAAGGCCCTCTCCCGGGCCACGGGCCGGGAACTGGTGCGCCTGCAGTGTTACGAAGGCCTCGACGAAGCCAAGGCCCTCTACGAGTGGAACTACCGCAAGCAGCTACTGCAGATCCAGGCGGTCGCCTCGACCGCTGCCGAAGGCGACAAGGACGCGGTCGACATGGGCGAGATCTTTACCGAGGACTTCCTGCTCGAGCGCCCGCTGATGCGCGCGATCGCCAACCCCGACCCGGTGGTCCTGCTGATCGACGAGATCGACAAGACCGACCAGGAGTTCGAGGCGATGCTGCTCGAACTGCTCTCCGACTTCCAGATCTCGATCCCCGAGATGGGCCGAATCGAAGCCAAGACGCACCCGATCGTCCTGCTCACCTCGAACAACTCGCGCGAACTCACCGAAGCCCTCAAGCGCCGCTGCCTCTACCTCTGGCTGGATTACCCCGATTCCGAGCGCGAGATCGAGATCATCCGGCTCCATGCACCCGAGATCGACGAGGCTCTGGCCACTAGGCTGGTCGAGATCGTCGACATGATCCGCGAGCTCGACCTGAAGAAGCCCCCCTCGATCGCCGAATCGATCGACTGGGCGCGAACCCTGATTCTGATGGGCGCCGACGACATCGACGGCAAGGTCTTCCGTGAATCGCTCTCGATCATCATCAAGCACCGCACCGACCTCGATCTGGTCGCCGAGCGCATCGGCCCCAGGCTCGGCCGGAGCGAGGTGACTGAAGGCGATCCCGGCCAGAACGGCAAGTGATGGCGGCGGTCGCCAGTACGCCGCCCGACCCGCCCGGCCGGCCCGGACCGTCGGGGATGACCGAGCAGGTCCTGGCGTTCTGCGAAGACCTGCGGTCCGAAGGGGTCGCGATCGGCACCTCCGAGATCCAGGACGCCTTCCACGCCCTGGAGATCGTGCCCTGGCACGCCCAGGTGGACTTCAAGGAGTCGCTGGCGGCCACCGTCGCCAAGTCCCCGAAGGACCGCGAGATCTTCGAACTGGTCTTCGAACGCCATTTCTTCCGCGCGACCGAGAATGCCGCGCTCGAGTATTCCGAGCAGGCCGAGTCGGCCCGGCGTGCGCGAGACGAGAAAGGCGGCCAGGAGCAGATCGACACCGACGCCCTCGGTGAAGCCGTGCGGGAGGCGATCGCAGCCGGTGACGAATCGGCGATGAACGACCTCGCCCGTCTGGCGATCGAGGCCTTCGGCCAGCAGGGCGAGAGCTCCGGGGTGGTCGGAGTCGACCTCCAGCGGATCCGGCGCGGCCTCGGCCTGACCCGTTCCGATGGCGACGGTGAAGGTGATGGCAAACGGGCGATCGACCGCGACCAGCTGGCCCGCTTCGAGCGGCAGCTAAGGCGCGAGCTCCAGCGCGGGCAGATCGAGCGCCAGGGCAACCTGCCGCCTTCCCGGCCACTTTCCGAGCTGAACCGGTCCCTGCCGATGCGCGGAGCCCAGGACCTCGCCGCGGTCCACAAAGCGGTGGCACAGATGAAACGGCGCCTGGCGACGCTGGGCCATGATCCGCGCGGGGCCAAGCGCGGCCGTACCGTGGACGTGCGACGAACGATGCGCGCCTCGCTGGAGACGGGCGGGGTGCCGCTCAACCTGGCCTACAGGCCCAGGCGTCCGCGCAAGCCGGAGATCTACGTCCTCTGCGACGTTTCAACGTCGGTCAGCTCGGCCGCGACCTTTTTCCTCTCGGTCCTCCACGCCCTCCACGACTCGTTCCGCAAGCTGCGCAGCTTCGTCTTCATCGAGCGCATCTCCGAGGTGACGCAAGTCTTCGAGGAAGAAAGGGACTTCCGCAAGATGTCGGAGCGCATCACTTCCGAGGGCGGCGTCGCCGACGTCTCCGGCTACACCGACTACGGCCGCGTCTGGCGCGAGTTTCTCGAAGACGTATCCGCCGACCTCGGCCCCCGCTCGACGGTGATCGTCCTCGGCGACGCCCGGACCAACGGCCGCCCGCCGGCAGAAGATTTGTTCGCCAAGGTCGCCGCTCGCGCCAACCGGACCTTCTGGCTCAACCCCGAACCGGAGCTCTACTGGAACTACGGCGATTCGGTGATGAACGCCTACATCCCCTTCTGCGACGGAGCCTTCGAGTGCTGGCAAACGGAGCATCTCGAAACGTTCGTAGACATAGTCGCCGCCGGCCGGCCCTCACTCGAGAAGCCAAGGGCAAGAAAGTCCGGCCACCGCTACTGAGATGGGCCGAATAAAGGTCCGCCTCCAGCCACGCGCATCCTCAAACGAAATAGTCGGAGAACGAGGCGGAGCGATAGTGGTCCGAGTAACCGCTCCCCCGGTAGATGGCAAAGCCAACGCCGCTCTGGTCAAATTGGTGGCGAAGAAGCTTGGCGTCGCCAAATCAAAGGTGAAGATCGTTCAGGGGGAAACGAGCCGAGACAAACTGCTCGAGGTCAACGAGTTCGGCGCATCTCGCGCAACCCGAGAACTTACTTCCTGACGCCGCGAGCAACTTGTCGAGAGCCCCTGTTCCTCAAGAACGGCGCGTGGTCCCATCCAGCTCACAAGGGGCTCAGCCGGGTGACAGGTCGCAGTGGTCCCAGCTTCCTCGGTCCGTTGACTTTGCTGCTTGCTCTGAGCGGTGGTAGGCCGGGTACCTGAGGAATACATCGGCGTAGATGTAGGCGGAGGCGTAGCCGTGGGCGACCATTGCCCGGCCCAGGTCGAGGTCTCCTTTGTTGACGTAGGCGAGGAGGCGGCCGTAGCGGTCGATTCGGTCCTGGGTTGGATCGGTCCGGACCGTCACCGAACCGGTCGCAATCAGGGTCATGGCTGCCGAAGCGGCGCGGCCACCGCACTCGACCCCTCCATAGACCTCGGGTGTGTCGATGCCGATCAGGCGAATCGTCACCTCGCGGCCGGAGGCGGTGATCAGGTCGAGCGTGTCGCCGTCGGTCACCGATTCGACTTCGGCGCGGAAGGCCTTGACCCCCGGCAGGCCTGCCGGTACCGGGCCGCTGCCCTTCTTCGGCTTGGCCTTCGAACAGGGACATGGCAGTGACGTGCAGGCCAGACCGTCGCCATCTCCGTCGAGACCGTAGGGGTCGCCCCGGGTGAGGCGCCGCTGGGCCTGGGCCTGATTCGAAAAGGCGCCGCAATCGACATCGCCGGTCGGTCTGGCCGCCAGGCGATTCACCTTTTTGGCCTTGCGCTTTCTGGCCCGCTTAACGTGAGCCTTCTGGCGCGCCCGGTATCTGGCCCTGGCTCTGGCCGCCGCCCGGGCCTTGGCCTCAGTCTTGCCCGCCTTGGCCTGGCCGCTGTTCGCCGAACCCTGATCCGGCTGCGGAGAATCGCTGTTGTAACCGCTACCGCCGCATCCGGCCAGAGTCAACGCCGCGGCGATCGCCGCAACGGTCAGGAACCGGGACGGCCGGCTCAGCTGAACCGGACCCGCTTGAACGCTTTGCGGCGGTTGCCTTCGGTGTCGGTCGCTACCACCACGAGTCTGGCCTGGGCGACATCACGCTTGCGGAGGCGGTCCTTGTACCGCTTGCCAACCTTCACGCGGATCTTCTTGTCCCCTGCCTTGCCGGCCCTGGTCGTGAGTCTGCCGATCGTGACTTCACGTGACCCCTTGCCGGACTTGCGCTTGATTTTGGTGATCAGCTTGACTTCGAGATCCACCGGGAGGCTCTCGTCCTTGACGTTCACCTTGAACGTCTGACCGTGCTTCAGCAGCCCTTGAAGGCTCGGCTTGCCGAGGGTGCGGATCTTGATCTTGGGCTTGTCCTCGTCCGGCGGAATCGGTTTGGCCCGCGTACGCCGAAAGGGTCCGCTGATCTCGAAGATGGTGCCACTCGGGGCTGCGCGCTGGGAGCTGAAGTAGAAGCGCTTACCGGTCGGATCGAAGACCGGTCCGGTCAGCTCCGAATTCTCGTGGGCGACTCCCGGCAGCTGGACGAAGGGCGCAACCTCCCCTTCGGTGCTGATCAGGCAGACCTGGAGGTCATCCCCGTCTTCTGCCACGAACAGGTCGCCCGAGATGGGCGACACGGTCACGTTGTCAGTGTCATGAAGTGGTGCGTCGGGGCCGAGCGCGACTCCGTCATAGATGACTTCGAGTTCTTTGTCCGCGCAGTTGTATGCATAGACCCGGTCGTCCTGTGTCGTCGCGAAATAGATGATTCCTTCGTCGTACCAACAACCCTCGCCACGCTTGAACTTGCTCGCCTGGACGACTTGCATCCGGGTGGGCACACCCACCAGATTCTGGGGATCGGGAACGGGCAGCCAGCCAACCTGACCGTCTCCGGCGACCGCGGCAACATCGAGCTTGCCGCTCGAGAGGTCCGGATAGCTGTCAGGGGTGAAGCGGTAAAAACAGCCGTCGCCGAGGTCCTCGGTGAGATAGACCTGCTTGCCGACCGGGTCGACCGCTGCCGCTTCGTGCTTGAAGACTCCCATCGCCGAGCGAGCGACGGCATCTTTTTCACCGTAGGGGTCGCATTCCCAGACTTTGCCGTTTTCTACCTCTTCACAGGAGAGCCAGGTATCCCAGGGGGTAACACCGCCGGCGCAGTTGACCATGGTGCCGTTGAGGATCCGGTAGTAGTCGGTGACGTTGAAGTCCTTGTCGAAGCGGATCGCCCCGGCCCCGCCGTTCGAGTTGATCGGAGGACCCAGCGTTGGGACTTCGCTGTTCGACGTCAGGATGAAACCGCCGTCGCTGGTCTTGAAGGTGCCCATGCCGTCGGGAAAGAGATGAAAGGGAGTGAGCGAAGCACCGAGGGGTACACCGGTACGCGCCACGACCCTCGAAGTGAATCCATTGGGCAGCGCGACGCCGTTGGCATCCGGAGCCTGGAGCGGTCCGTACGGGCCGTCCCCGATCACTGCGGGCACCGCCGCGGCATCCATGGCTTGCCCCAGCAGGCCGCCGGCGAGGGCGATGCCGCCCGCTACGCCTGCACCCGCCTTCAGAGCGTCGCGGCGGGTAAGACCCTTCGAAGTGGCACTGTCACCTGACACGTATTTCACCTTTGGTTGAAGCCGAAGATTGCTGATTCCCTCCGGCAAGGGTATCTGCTTGACCAGTGACGCTGTGAACCGTCCGGAAACGGAGGGAAAACCTCGGCGCTTTAGCTACTTGTGACGCGAGGCGGCGTCGGCCGGGAGCCAGGCGTCTTTGCTGTCGGCCAGCTCCTGGACGTGGTCCGGGAGTTCGTCGCTGACCAACTCGGCCAGGCTGACCGATTCGAGCACGGACCGGAGCGATGCCCGAACCGCGATCCAGACCGTCTGGAGCTGAACCGCACTGCCGCGATAGTGGATCGACTCGGGCGGCGCCGACTGGACGTGGGCGATCGGGCCTTCGACCGCGCGGATCACATCGGCGATCGAGACTTCCTCGGCCGGCTTGGCCAGCCAGTAGCCGCCCTTGGCACCACGGCGGGCGCGAACTATCCCGGCGTGCTTCAGGTCGAGCAGGATGTGCTCGAGAAACTGGAGCGGGATGTCCTGCGCTTCGGCCAGCCGCTCGCCTTTGGTCGGCCCGTCGGGTGACGCCGCCAGTTCGGCCGCGGCCCTCACTGCGTAATCGGTTTTTGCGGAAACACGCACACAGTTAGTAAATCAGCACCGGAACCCGGAAGCTGTCAGACTTGGGAAAAGCTCCCGCAAACCGCATGAAATGGGCGATTGCGGGTATTGGTCAATCCACGGATTCCCGACTCTGTCCATCTGATTAGTCGGGATTTGGCGGTTTCCACCGCCGGTACGTCTTTCTCCGTCCCGCCACGCCCAACTCGGACTGGCAGTGACATTGGTCCCTCAGGGGGGCAATTTCACTGCCAGTCCCTTTGGTTCGATCAGGATGTATCGGGGGCGGGATCCGGCGGCTTCGGCCGGTACTTGTCGTACCAGCGGGGGGCCATCAGGATCAGGGCGAAACCGGCTCCGGCGACGATCGCCGCGATCGGCCAGACCAGGGGGTCGCCCTTCTGGATCGTGGCGATGCCCGAGGCGAGGAGCACAAGACCAAGGGCGATTCTGAGCTTGTCCTGCGGCACCTTGCCGACCAGCGCCGTGCCAATGACAACACCGGGAACCGAGCCGAGCAGAATGTTGCCGACCAGGCCGAGGTCGACGTTGCCGTGACCGAAGTGGGCCAGGCCCGCCGCCCAGAGGACGATCGCCGCGTGAAAGACGTCGGTGCCGACCACGTGCTTCGGCGTGAGGCGGTAGACGGCGATCAGCAGGACCGCGATCACCGTGCCCGAGCCGGCCGAGGTCACTCCGATCACGAAACCGGTGGTGGCGCCGATGATCACCGCGGCGACTTTGTGCCGTCGCTCGATCTTGAAGTCGTCGCGCTCGGAGATCGTCTTGGCGAGGATGAAGGCCCGCAGCAGGGTGATGATGCCGACCATCAGCAGGGTGCCACCGAGCACGGCGTAGACCAGGGAGTCGAGCTTGTCCTCGCCCAGGCGTTTCTGCAACTCCGAGACGATCTGGACGCCGAGGATCGCCGCGGGCACACTGCCGATCGCCAGCCACTTGACCAGTCCGAGGTTGACCGTGCCCAGCTTGTAGTGGCGCCAGCCGCCGACCGTCTTGGTGATCGCGGCGTAAAGGATGTCGGTGCCGATCGCCGTGGTCGGCGAAACACCGAAGAACAGGATCAGCAGCGGGGTCATCAGCGCGCCGCCCCCCATTCCGGTCATGCCGACGAGGATCCCGATGCCGAGACCGAACAGGATTATTGCGATGGAGAAGTCCAAGAATGTGGCGCTGGCTAGATGAAACAGGGGGTGCTGCGGCTACTTGTGAGGCACTCTCGACACACCTGACCTACTTAGTCAGGAGTTGGAGAATCCGGGAAGGTTACCTGCTGCGCGCGGCGATGTCGGCTGCCACGAACGATCTGCACGGACCCTGCCTAGACTTGACCGTGATGAAAGCAACTTTGTCCGGCCGCGAGATCGGTCACCGCTTCGGCAGCCTGACCGCGCTGGACGGCCTCGCCCTCGACGTCGGGGCCGGTCAGATCCTCGCGATAGTCGGCCCTTCGGGCTGTGGCAAGTCGACTCTGCTCGAGCTGATCTGTGGGCTACAGGAACCGTCATCGGGGGTCATCGAGGCCGGCGGGCGGGCCGATGCCGCGGGCCGGCTCGAGCTCTGCGCTTACATGCCCCAGTCCGACTGCCTGCTGCCCTGGTACTCGGCGATCGACAACGCCGGCCTGGCCCTGCGCAATCTCGGCTACTCGAGGTCCCGGGCCCGGGCCGAGTCGGCCGAGCTCTTCGAGCGGTTCGGGTTGAACGACTTCGAGGACACCCATCCGTCCGAGCTGTCCGGCGGCATGCGCCAGCGGGTCGCCTTCCTCCGGACCCTGCTCTCGAAGAAGGACGTTCTGCTGCTCGACGAGCCCTTCGCCGCCCTCGATGCGATCACCCGGGCCGAACTCCAGGAATGGCTGCTGCCGGCGATGCTGGCCGAGGGCCGGACGGTCGTGCTGGTCACCCACGACGTCGAAGAGGCGCTCTACCTCGGCGACCAGGTCGCCGTGATGAGCCCACGCCCGGGCCGGATCATCGAGCTGCTCGACTGCCCCCGGCAGGCGGACCGCCCACGGAGCGAGGCGGTCACCGCCCCCGAATTCACGGCGATGCGCGAACAGATCATGCGGCACCTGGCCCGCCCGCCGGAAACCGCCGCCGGAGTCGCCACATGAGCCACCTTCGCCGCTGGCTGCCGCCGGTCCTTTTGATCGCCGCGCTCTTCGCCCTCTGGCAGATCGCCGCTTCCTCGGGCTTCATGGCCGGGGCCCTCAACCTCGAGGACTTCCTGGTGCCCTCCCCCGCGCAGATCTTCGAGGTCATGTGGCAGGACCGGGACCTGATTTCCGACAATGCCCTGACCACCTCCATCGAGATCGTCGCCGGCTTCACCGTCGCTCTGGTGGTCGGCCTGCTGGCGGCGGCGCTGCTCCACCTCTCCGACCTGCTGCGCCGCACCAGCTACCCGGTGATCGTCGCCTCGCAGACGATCCCGATCATCGTCATCGCCCCGGTGCTGGTCGTCTGGTTCGGCTACGGCATCGGCCCCAAGCTGGCGATCATCGCCCTGATCTGCTTCTTCCCGATCGCGGTCAACACGCTCGACGGGCTGCGTGTCCGCGACAACGACTCGGTGAAGATGATGCGCACCCTCTATGCGTCGCGCTGGCAGATCTTCAAACGGGTCGAGATCCCCACCGCTCTGCCCTACGCTTTCAGCGGCGCCAAGATCGCGGTCGCCGTCTCGGTGATCGGAGCGGTCTTCGGCGAATGGGCCGGTTCGGAGAAGGGCCTCGGCCATCTGATGCTCCAGGACAACGCCCAGCTGATGACCGACCGGCTCTTCGCGGCGGTCTTCGTTCTCTCGGCGATCGCGATCACCCTGTTCGCGCTGATCGGCCTGCTGGAACGAAGAGTGCTGCGATGGCGATAACCTGAGATTCCGTTATGCCCTCGAACCGGAGCAATCTTTGAGAAAGCCCATTCTTGTGATTCTCGCCCTCGTCGCTGCGCTTGGCGTCGGGGCCTGCGGCACCAAGTCGGAAGACGTCACTCCGGAAACCGAAGCGTTCAGCCTGGCGCTCGACTGGTACCCGAATCCCGATCACGCCGGCATCTTCACCGCGAAGGACGCCGGCTTCTTCGAAGACGCCGGCCTCGACGTCTCGATCGACAGCCCGACCGACCCCTCCCTGCCGATCAAGCTGGTGGCGGCCGGCAAGGCCGACCTCGCCGTCTCCTACGAGCCCGAGGTGCTGCTGGCCCGCGAGCAGGGCCTCGATGTGGTTGCGGTCGGCTCGGTCGTCAACCAGCCGCTGACCTCGATGATGTGGCTCAAGAAGTCGAAGATCAAGCGTGTGGCCGACCTCAAGGGCAAGACTGTCTCGACCGCCGGCATCCCGTATCAGGACGCCTACCTCAAAACGATCCTCGCCCGGGCCGGTCTCACTGAGAACCAGGTCACAAAGGTTGGCGTCGGCCAGGGACTGTTGCCCTCGATCGTCAGCGGCAAGGCCCAGGCGACCCTCGGCCCGTACTGGAACATCGAAGGCGTCGACCTCAAGCTCTCCGGCCAGAAGCCGGTGATCAACCCGGTCAACAAGCTCGGCGTGCCGACCTACGACGAGCTCGTGATCGTCGCCCAGGGCCAGCGGGTCGCGGAGGATCCCGATTCGATCCGCCTCTTCATGAGCGCGCTCGCCCGCGGTACGGCCCAGGCAGTAGCCAAGCCGAACGCGACCACAGACACGATCCTGAAGGCGAACGACGGGCTCGATCCGAAGGTGACCGCCGCCCAGGTCAAGACGACCCTCCCCCTGCTCGCCCAGAAAAGCAAGGACGATCTTTTCGGCTACATGAATCCGGCCGACTGGCAGAACTTCATCAACTGGATGCTCGACAACGATGTGTTGGCAAATCCGCAGCGGGCGGTCGACGCGCTCAACAACGAACTGCTGCCCGGCGGGCCGGTCGACCCCAATTAACAACCCCGACCTAGGCGGCTCGGGAGATGTTCTGCCTCATCCGGATCCGGGCCGTACTGCCGGGACCGTGGACCGGCCGTCCCTGCGCTGAGACCAGGTACTCGCCGGCGAGGCCACGCCAGGGCGCGTACTTCTCGTAGAAGGCTTCGACCTCCTCGACCTCGGCGATCCGGCCGAGCCCGCTCAGGTAACCGACCAGCTTGACCTGGCTCAGGTCGCCCGCCAGCAGGGCGTCAGGGTCGCCGCGGCCGCGCAGCCCGAGGCAGGCGATGGTCCAGGGGCCGATCTCCGAAATCGCCAGCAGGCGCCGGTCATCGGCCCGAACGCGCAGATCGGTGCGCCCGGTGTCGACCTCCCGGGCAACCTTGATCATCGCGATCGAGCGGCGGGCGCTGAGACCGCAGCCCTCGAGCTCGGCCGGAGATGCGCCGGCGATCGCGGTCGGAGACGGCACGGTGAACATCACGTCTTGAAAGCCCCGGACACAAGGACCGGGATCGTCCAGCCTCACCCCCCACTTCCGGATCATGCTCCGCTGGATCGCGGCGGCCCGCTTGTATTCGATCAGCTGCTCGGTGATCGCCCAGAGCAGGGCTTCCCACGGGTACGGACGCCGGTGCGGGCGGCCCGGGGAAAGCCCGGTGATCGCCGGGCCGAGCAGCGGGTCCTCGCCGAACAGCTCCCGCATCGGGGCCAGGTCGAGGTCGATGCCGACCGCGAACCTCATCCGGGCGATCGCGTCGAGCAGATCCGCCTCGCCGGCTTCCTTCAGTTCATCCGAACCCGGACCGCTGAGCCGCTCGGGAGAAACCGCTTCGGCGGTGAAGAGGTACCGCCCCGACCCGGACGGCCGGACGCTGACGACCGTCGCGGCGCCGTCGGTGACGAGCAGCCGCTCGAACCCGGAGCCGCGTTCCCTGACCAGGCGATCGCCGCCGGTCAGCCGGGGAAGCCTGAAGGGTGACCGCGGTCCGACTTCGACCTCGATCGGGTCCATCGCGTGGCCGGTCTAGCGCCCGAGGACGTGAACGTCGACCAGGAAGGAGCGACTGGCCACGACGTTGGCCGGCTTGCCGCGCTTCGCGAGCTTCCGGGCCCGGTGCTTCGACGGTCCGGAACCGGTGACAGCCCGCACCGCGGCGACGGTGACGGCGCCGGCCAGGACTCCGCCGGCGGCAGCGATCGCGGCGGCGGTCATCTCCGAGCGCAGCGCGGGAACCAGGTCCTTCGAAGAGTCGTACTTGCGCGGCAGCGCGCGGACGCTGTCGGCCTGCGCCGTCTCGACATCCTCCTCGGAAATCAACTCTCCATCTAGCTCTACGTCGGACACGGAGGGGACTCTAGCGGGGGTCGTGGTCGGAACTTCCCCGGCTGCCGGGCAATGCCGCTATTTACAGGGTTTTCTCGTAGATCCGGAACTTTTTGTTGACCACGCCGCCCATTCCTTCGAGCGCGCGGTTCATCGCTTCGTTCGTTTCGAGGATCCATCCGGCCTCGCCGCTCATCACCCCGTCGGGCCTGCACGTCTGGATGTGGCGGACGTAAAGCGCGGCCGCGACCCCGGTGTGCTGGTAAGCCTTCTTGACCCCCAGCGCGAGGACCCGCACCTGGTCGATCTTCTTCTTGCCGGTCAGATAGTGGAACCAGCCGGTTGGAAGGACCCGGCCCTTCATCTTCGCCAGCACCTGGTTGATGTCGGGGAGGGTCAGGGCGGCTCCAACCACTTCGCCGTTCTCCTTCTCGGCGATCATCGCCCAGTCCTCGTCGATCACAAGTTTGAGCAACTTGGCGTGGTAACCGGCTTCGTCCTCGGTAATCGGCACGAAGCCCCAGTTGTCGCCCCAGGCCTCGTTGTAAACCTCGTGAAAGCGCATCACTTCGGCTTTCATGTCGGACTTCTTCATGCTGCGGATCCGGATGCCCTCATCGTCGAGGCTCTTCTGGGCGGCCTCCATGATCGCCGGATGAAACTCGAGGCCCTTGGCGAGTTTGCCCATTTCCAAGTGCCAGACGAGCAGGTCCATCGCCTTGGTGAAGCCATTGGCCTCAACCAGGTCCTTGAAGTACGGCTGGTGGCAGTTCTCCAGGATCACCGGTTTGATGTCGAAGCCTTCGATCTGGATGCCGACCTCGTCGTTGGTAGTGAAGTCCATCGGGCCGAAGACCCGCTCACGGCCTTTGCCGGCCAGCCATTCGCAGCCGGTGTCGAGCATGGCGTTCGCCACCTCGGCGTCGTCGATCGTCTCGAAAAAGCCGAACTGGCCGTCGTTGCCGCCGCGATACTCGTCCCAGCGCTGATCGATCTGGGCGCTGATCCGCCCGACCGGCTCACCGTCCACTTCGGCGATCCAGAGCTTGACTTCGGCGTGATCGAAGTAAGGGTTCTTCTTCTGGTTCAGGAACTGCATCCGGTCAGTGATCAGCGGAGGCACCCACTCGGCGTGGTTCCGGTGGACCCGGAACGCCACCTTGACGAATTTCTTCAGATCCCGTTTGTTTTCAACTTCGCGAACTACGACTCTGGCCATTGCCAGCAACTTAGATGATTAGCGAACGAAATCCCGGATCAGTTCAGCGAGGCGGTCCGGGTTGTCCTCCATCGAGAAGGTGTAGGCGTCATCGACCCATTCGAGCCTTGAGTCGGGCAGCGCCTTCGCCAGTGCCTCTCCGTCCGCGGGCGGGAATGCTTTGTCTTCGGTCGACCAGGCGATCATGGCCGGCTTCCTGAACTCGCCCAGCCGGTCGGCGGCGGCGTTGGTGATGCTGACGTCGGAGCCCTTGATGAACTTGCGTGTGTCCTCGCGCACCGCCCCGCTGGTCATCGCCGGCAGCAGGTACGAGTCCTCGGCTTCACGCTCGATCGGCCGCTTGGTCAGCCAGCCGAAAGCGATCGGCAAACGCCGCATCGGCCGGATGCGCAGCGACTGGGCGAGCAGGTAGAGGGCCCCCGGAATCGCCGCGGTCGGCTTGAAGTAGGCGAAAAGCTTCGGAGGGAAGTTGTCGCGGAAGTCGCAGGACGTGAGCACCAGCCGCCCGATCCGTTCGGGGCGGGTGGTGACGATCACCTGCGACATCGCGCCGCCGCTGTCGTTGCCGATCAGGGTGACGTCCTCCAGCCCGAGGGCATCGATCGCGTCGGCCGCCAGGTTGGCGACGGCTACCGGCCCGTTGTCGGCACCGGGCTCGCGCGGCAGGATGTGTGAACCGATCGGCAGGTCGAGCACGACGCAGCGGAACTCCGCCGAAAGCCGCTCGACCAGCTTGCGCCAGAGGTTGGCGTTGACCAAAAGGCCATGGACGAAGACCAGAGTCGGACCGTTGCCGACATCGTGGTAGAGCAGCTTGCCGGCGGACAGGTCGAGTTCTTTGGCTTCGCCTAGCGCCGGGGCGCGCCAGCGCGCCGCATCAGTTGTCATGGACGCACTCTAACCGGCGGTTTCAGCGCTGCGCAGGCCGCGGATGGCCCAGAAGCCCATCACCATGATCAGGCCGAGCGCGACGCCGTAGGCGAGCAGGACGCCACTCGGATCGCCGGCCATCAGGCTGCGGGCGGCATTGAGTGAAGCGGTGACCGGGTTGACCGATGCGGCGGGTTCGATCCAGCCGGTCAGCAACTTCTGTGGCACGTAGACCGGCGCGAGGAACAGGATGATGAAGACCGGCATCTGCATCAGCGGCCCGGCCTGGAGAGAGCGGAATCGCAGTGCGATGCCTGCCGAGAACAGCAGGGCGGCAACGTTTGCCAGCACCGCGAGGCTGTAGATGCCGACGATGTTCAGACCACTGCCGTGGACCTCCATCCCGGCCAGCAAAGAGACCACGGTGATGATCGCCCAGACCAGGAACAGCCGGAGTGCCGCACCGATCGCGTAACCGAGCACGATCGCGCTGCGATGGGTGATCGCCAGCATCATTCTCCGGCCCATCCCCAGCTCGAAGTCAGCGGCGATCGAGAAGCCGACGAATACGCCGGCCAGCGCCGACGCCTGGATCAGGATGAAGCAGAACTGAAACGCCGTGAAGTCGTAGTAGTTGAATCCCGGTGCGTCACCGATCGACGAAAGACCGCCGGCGAAGGCGGCGAGGAAGAACAGCGGGAAGATCAGCCCGGGAATCAGAACGGCGGGCTTCGTATAGAGGTTGTGGAGGTACCGCCAGGCCACGGCCCAGGCGGGAGCGAAGTAGGCGGACGACATCAGTTCAGCATCCTTCCCTTGAGCGAACCGGCGGCGATCGTGATCGAGAGGATCGCGATCACGATCGCGACCCCGAATCCGAGGGCAAGCGCCTCTCCGTTCCAGCCGGTGATGAAAAGGCTGCGGATCGCTTCGATCAGGTAGCTCACCGGGTTGATCGTCGCGATGATGCGGTACCAGTCCTGCTCGATCAGGTTGCGCGGCAACGCCATCGAGCTGAAGAAGAGCAGCACGAACATGATCGGGAACATGCCCTGCACCGCCTCGCCCGAGCCGGTCCGGATCGCCATGATCAGGCCGATCCCGCCGAAGCCGATCGAGATGATCGAAACCAGCGCCGCCAGAACCAGATAACCGAGGATGCCGGCCGGGAATTGCGCGCCCGAGGCCAGGCCGACCGCAAGGTAGAGCAGTGCCTGGAACTGGCCGAGCAACACGAGTCCGGCGAGCTGTCCGGCCATCAGCGCTGAAGGCCGCATCGGCGTCAGGACCAGCCGGCTGAAGAAACCGTTCTCGATGTCCTGGGCGAGGCCCTGCCCGGCATTCATGGTCGAGAAGATGGCCGCCTGGATGAAGGTGAAGGCGATCGCGAAGGTGATGTAAGAGTCGGTCGGGAAGCCGGGGAGATTGGTCGCCGAGTTGAGCCCGCCCGCGTTCACCGCGAGCAGGAACAGCGGGAAGATGACGCTGGGGACGATCGCCGCCGGCTGGCGGATCAGCCGGGTGACCGAGCGGCCGGCCATCGCAGCCACCTGGATCGGCAGGACCGATCGCCCCCTGAAGTCAGCAGTTGCTACCGCTCCGCTCACTGGGAAACCGCCAGCTCCGCGGCCCCCTGCGCCTGCGGCAGGGCCATCTCGCCGCTGTCGGCCTCGCCGGAGCCTTCGAGGTGGCGACCGGTCTTCTCCAGGAAGACGTCATCGAGGGTGGGCTCGTTGAGGACCAGGCTGGCGAGCTCGATGTCCGCCGCGTCGAAGGCGCGGACGATGCCGACCAGTTCGTCGATGCCCTCGTTCAGTCGGATCGCAAGGATGTCGCGCGCCGCCGGAACCCGCGTGCCGAAGTCGTCGAGAATGGTCCTTGCCTCCCCACACCTGACCGGGTCACGCGGCACGACCTCGACGCTGGGGCGGCCGATCTCCGACTTGAGGGCGGCCGGAGTGCCTTCGGCGACGATCCTGCCGTCGTCGATGATTCCGATCCGGTTGGCCAGCTGGTCGGCCTCCTCGAGGTACTGCGTGGTCAGGAAGACGGTGACGCCGTCCTCGGCGGAGAGCCTCGTGACTTCGGACCAGAGCGAGGAGCGGCTCTGGGGATCGAGTCCGGTGGTCGGTTCGTCGAGGAAGAGGACCCGCGGCCGGTGGACCAGGGCAAGGGCGAGATCGAGGCGGCGCTTCATGCCGCCGGAGTAGGCGCCAACCCGGCGACCGGCGGCATCGGACAGCCCGACCCGCTCGATCAGTTCTTCGCCGCGCTTGATGCGCTCGTTCTTTGGCAGGCCGTGGAGCGCGGTCTGGAGCTTCATGTGCTCGCTGCCGGTCAGGTGAGGGTCGAGCGCGGCCTCTTGAAGCGCCGCGCCGATCACCTTGCGCACCTCGGGACCCTGCTTGGCGACGTCGAGGCCGGCGACCCGGGCGGTGCCCGCGGTCGGCGGCAAAAGGGTGGTCAGCATGTGGACGGTGGTCGACTTGCCGGCGCCGTTCGGGCCGAGGAAGCCATAGATCTCCCCGGGTTCGACTTCGAGGTCGATGCCGTCGACCGCACGCGGGCCGTTCTTGAACTGCTTGACCAGCCCGATCACTTCTATTCCGTTGGAGTCATCCATCAGTTCCTATATATAGCGGGAGTTGACAAACTGCTCTTATGACCGAAACCGCAGCGACTCCGATCGATCTCTTCGAGAAGGTCAAGAACCACGACCGGCGCGAGCTGCTCGAAGCGGCCAACGAAGGGGGATTCAATCCTTACTTCCGCCTGCTCACCTCCCAGGCCGGCCCGGTGGTCGAGATGGAGGGGCGCGAGACGATCATGCTCGGGTCGAACAACTACCTCGGGCTGACCGGCGATGACCGCGTCAAGCAGGCCGCGCGTGACGCCCTCGACACCTACGGCACCGGCGTCACCGGCTCGCGCCTCCTGAACGGCACCACGCCGATCCACGTCGAGCTCGAGACCGAGCTGGCCGAGTGGATGGAGACCGAGGGGGCGATCGTCTTCTCGACCGGTTACCAGGCGAACGTCGGCTGCCTCCAGGCGCTGCTCGGCCCGGAAGACACGGTCATCGCCGACGCCGGCGACCACGCCTCGATCCTCGACGGCATCAAGCTCTCCGGCGCGAAGATGCGCCCCTTCCGCCACAACCAGACCGACAAGCTGGAAAAGATGCTCCAGCGGGCCGCAGGCGACGGCGGTGGCGTCCTGGTGGTCGTCGACGGCGTCTATTCGATGGAAGGCGACCTCTGCGACCTGCCCCGGGTCACCGAGCTGGCGCAGCAGTATGGCGCGCGGCTGATGGTCGACGAGGCCCACGGGGTCGGTGTGCTCGGCGCCCGCGGTGCCGGCGCGACCGAACTCTTCGGCCTCGAGGACCAGGTCGACCTGCGCATGGGCACCTTCTCGAAGAGCCTTGCCTCCTGCGGCGGCTTCATCGCCGGCAGCGCCGAAGTCGTCGACTACATGCGGATCAGTTCACGTTCCTTCATCTTCAGCGCCTCGGGCGTACCGGCCTCGGTCGGCGCGGCGCTCGCCGCCGTGAAGATCTGCCGGGCCGAAGGGCCGGCGCTCTATTCGAAGTTGCTGGGCAACGCCGACTACCTGCGCGAGGGCCTCAAGAGCCTCGGGCTGCGGGTGATCGAACCCGGGCTGATGCCCGACGGATCGGTCGCCACGACCCCGGTGGTGCCGGTGGTCATCGGCGACGACTGGCAGGCGATCCTCCTGTGGAAGGCGCTGTTCGAAGCCGGCGTCTACACCAACGTGGCGATTCACCCGGCCGTGCCGCCGAGCGGCGCCCTGCTCCGGACCAGTCTGATGGCAACCCACGAAACCGAGCAGCTGGACAAAGCACTCGGAATCTTCGAAACGGTCCTCAAAGACAAGGCCTTCGAGGGAGTCACCAGCAGCTAACCAACATTCTGGAAAGCATTTCCCGTTCCATTGCCTTGAAATGCTTTCCAGAATGAGGCGCCGTTCGTTCTGGCAAGCATTTCCCGCTCTATTGCCTTGAAATGCTTTCCAGAATGGTGTTTCGCCGGCGGGTTAAACGAAACGAGGCCCCCGGACCGAAGTCCGAGGGCCTCGCAGTGAATCTCGTTTCGAACTACTTGCCTCGGGCTGCGGTGACCAGGTTCGAGGCGGGCAGGACCACTTCGAGCGGCTCGAACGTCTTGCCGGCCTCCGAGATCGTGACTGGGCCGACGTTCGGATCGCCGGTGTCGGTGATCTCGAACTTGCCGACGATGCCGTCCGGCACCTTCAGGCCGTAGAGCGCCTTGGTGATGTCACCGCGCTCGGAGCCACCGGCGGCGATCGCCTGGAGCATCACGTCCGCGGCCTGGCCGGCGTACGGCGCGTAGATCTCCACCGGCTCACCGCCGACCTGCTTGGAGATGGCCGCGACCATCTGCTTGCCGGGGCCGGTCAGCAGTTCCGGAGCACGTCCCGGAACACTGGCGAACATGCCCTTCGAGGCCGAACCGGCTTCGTCGATCGTCGACTGCTGGGCGAACCCGTCGGGCGCCATCAGGCCGACGCCGCTGTTCGGACCGAGGACCTTGACCTTGTCCTTGATCAGATGGGCGCCGTTCTGTTCGGTCAGTCCGGCGAGCAGGACCGCGTCCACGTCGGCGTCCGCCGCCTCGTTCATGAGGTCGGTGTAGTCCTTCGCTTCCGGGTCCCAGCTCTTCTGCATCGAGATGTTGATCCCGCCGAGCTTGGCCGAGTTGATGAACGTCTTCGCCTGGCCGAGGCTGGTCGGGTCATCCGCCGCGTAAAGCACCGCGACGTCCTGGTAACTCTTCTTTTTCGCGAAGGTGACGAGGCCGGCGCCCTGGAAGGCGTCGTTCGGCACGACTCTTGCGTAGTTCCTGTTACCCGTCGGATAGAGCGAATCCGGCGTTCCGTTCTCGCAGGTATCTGCGGGTTCGGTCAGGCAGACCGCGGTGTTGCCCGGCGAGACCATCGCCAGCTCGCCGCCTTCAGCCTGATTCAGCGTGGGGATCATCAGCTCGGCACAACCGGAGTTGTAGGTGCCGATGACGCCGATGACGTCGGTGTTGTCGCTGTAGGCAGAAGCGTTGTCCTTGCATGTCTGCTCGTCCCACAGGCCGGTGTCGGCGAGCGAGTCGTCGCAGGCCTGGAAGCCGACCTTGGTGTCGCCCGCCTGGTACTCGGAATCGGCGAGGACTTCTTCGATCGCGGTGTTCATCTGCGTCGAGCGGTCCTTCGAGTCGCCCTGGAGCGGCAGGTCGGAGACGATCAGCGCGTCGGGCTCGCCTTCGCCGACGAACTTGACGTCACCGCAGGTGTCAGCCGAGACAGCCATCGTCGAGTCAGACGAGGACGAATCCGATGACGAATCGTCATCGCTACTGCCACACGCAACTACGAATATCGACCCCGCCATGAGGGCGGCGGCGATCAAAGAGATCTTGAAAATTCGAGACACTTGCTCCCCTTACTCGACGAGCGTTCTGCTCCCCGGGAATAGCTTTGTACCGAACGATGTTCGGTGACTGGGTACTGAATCTTGACCGAACCTACCGACTCCGGTCGCCTCTTTCCAGCCCACGAGGTAAATCCTGCTCTTAGCGACCTTTTGCCAAAATTGGGCGTTGACGGACCAGGGCCTACCGCGTAGGTTGAATCCAACGCATCGGAGCCCCTCAGGAGAGGCCCCGGAGTGAGGAGAGTTACGACCAAGGGGAGCTTTGACTTCGCTGGTCGGCGCCCTGAAACCAGTCATTTTTAATCATCCCCCAAAGGGAGGACAGTCCGTGGAATCTATTGCCACTGCCGCTTCACCAACTGCCGCGAGTCCGGTGGTCCCCCAGCATTTGCGCGCGCTGGAGAGAGCCAACCGAGTGCGTCTCGCCCGTGCGGCGTTGAAGCGGTCAATCGCCAGTGGCGAAGTACCGATCACGAGGGTCATTTCCGAATGTCCCTGGCAAACCGAAAGCATGACCTTGTCCGAGCTGCTGCGCAGCCAGTCTCGGTGGGGCAGGACCAGGACCCGCAAACTTCTCGCTTCGGTTGCACTGAGCGAGAACAAGCGGCTTGACACTTTGACCGAGCGCCAACGAATGCTCTTGGTCAGCCAGCTCCGTCCTCACTGACTTTTCAGGGACGGAGCCAAACGGACTACGGCCGGTCGCGAAAGCGGCCGGCCGTTCCGATTAAAGGCAAGACTGCTTCGTTATCGCAGCTTGTAGCTGAGGCCGCCGGACTTCTTCTCGAAGACCCGGCGCAGGTAGCCCCAGGCGAGGCCGCCGAGGCTGAACCCGATGACCAGGCATTTCCAGAGGACCAGCAGCGCGACGAAGTAGCTGAGGCCGGTCGCGAGCACGAACACGACGCCGGCGAGCAGTGTCGTGTGGGACCGGAACCCGGCGAAGTGCTCGCGGACCGAGAGTTCGAGTCCGCCAAGCGAGCCGAGCGCGAGTCCGATCGCCAGCTGGGTCGGGTTGCCGGTGATCGCACCGACGACGATCAGGATCAGTCCGGCGAGGACCGCGAGCTCCATCAGGGGGAAGGACCCCCACGGAGCCGGCGGCGCTTCCTGCTTACTGCTGGGAGTTTTGCGGTTTGACTTTTGCGCCATTTGAGGACTCGAGCAATGAGCGTACCTGTGCGTCCAGCTCCGGAAGCGTCTTCCTTTTGATCTCCGCGTTCTTCAGGACACCGCCGGGCTTGATGAAGAGGAAAGTCGGGCAGCCACCGACCCGGTAGATGTTGGAGACCGCGCCGTCCCGGTCATAACCGACCGGGACCTTCCAGTCGTGCTCCGCGATCAGGTCGCGCACCTTTTCGCGGTCGTCGCGAACGTTGATCGAGAGCAGGCCGACCCGGCCCTTGTACTTCGCGTCCAGCTTGTCGAAAACGTCCTGCTGCTCGACGCAACCGGGTGAGACGCCCTTGGTGAACCAGAACGACAGGACCAGCGGCTTGTCGAAGAAATCGCAGACCCGGATGGCGTCAGCCACCTCGACCGAGCAGGCCTTGTCCGGGTCGATGTTGGCGTCGCCGTCGAGGTCCGAGGCGGCGTCCGGCACCGCGAAAGGCGCCACCTTCTCCCCGATCCCGGCCGATCCGATGCCGACCGTGCCCGACTCTTTACCGCGAAAAGCGAAGAACAGGGTCACGGCGAGAACCAGAACCAGGGTGATCCCGAGCACGACGAACATGTTGGTGCGCGGTCCGCCAGAACCGGACTCTTCGGACCCTTCTTCCCTTTCCCAGCTCAACGCCGCTCCAGCCAGGCGAGGACTGCGGGCAGCACGATCGCCACCCCGAGCAGGGCGACGCTGAGGTCGACCACCGCGACCAGGCCGAAGTTCCGCAGCATGGCGATGTCGCTGGCCGCGAGCGCGGCGAAGCCGGCGATCGCGGTGATGCCGGAAGCGGCGATTGCCATGCCGGTCCGGCCGTAGGTGAAGCGCAGGGAGTCAGCCATCGACGCGCCGCCCTCTCGCTCCTGGAAATACCTCCCGGCGAGGATCACGCTGAACTCGGTCGCGATCGCCGTCACCAGCACGGCGAGGACCGTCGAGAGCGGGTTCAGCGAGACGTCGAGGGAGGAGACGATGACCGCCGACCAGCCGCCGGCGACGACGATCGGGACCAGCGGCACCAGCATCCGGATGAACGAGCGATAGACCAAAAGCAGGATCAGGCCGACCGCGAGGATCGCCAGCGCGGTCAGCAGGTAGCGCGAGGAGGCGAGGTCGGAGACGGTGGCGCTGACCACCACGGGCATCCCGGCCAGCTCGACCGTGGTCCCGGGCGGCGGGCCCTGGCCGTCGCGCGACTCGGCCACCGCATCGTCGATCAGTTCGATCACCTCGCCCTGCCGGTCGACCGAGCCCGAGCGGATCACGAACGGGATCTTGGTCTCAGTCGGAAGCTCCTTGCCGGCGAGTCCGCCGGCAACCATGGCTTCACGCTCGGTGACCGGCAGCCCGCGCAGGGTCTGGCGCACGTCAGAGGCACTGAGGCCCCGGGCCCCGTCGGGCACGAAGTCGGTGATCGCCGGCCCGGGGCAGAGCTCGGCCTTGACGCAGTTCGGGTTCTTCGCCGCGTACCCGGCCTTGGCCAGCGCAGTCTGGCGAACCTCGGTCATCCAGGCCACGACTTCGGGATTGGTGACGTCGTCGGACTTCACGATCAGGTCGACTTCGCCCGAGGTCCCGGTCGAGGTCTCGAGGTCGAGCAGGTCCTCGACCACGGCCGTCCTGGTCGGCAGCAGCTGGCGGAACTCGGCGGTCGTCTCCGCCTGGGTGCCGGCCGCCCAGCCGCAGGCGGCGATCACCAGGCTGATCAGAAGCAGCCGTCCCGGCGCGAGGATGGCCAGGCCGAGGATGCGCTTGGCGCCGTTCTTCAGAAAGTCGAAGGCCGCGAAACGCTCGAAGGCAATCGGACCCGGCTGCCCCGGTCCGCGGATCGAAAGCGCGGCGAAACCGAAGAGGAAGACGACCGTCAGGCAGACCAGGACGCCGGCCGCCAGCAGCAGCCCGAATTCCGAGATCAGCGGCACCGGCGAGATCAGGAGCGATGCGAAGCCGAAGGCGCTGGCGACGCAAGCGGTGGCGATCATCGGCACGCCCTTGCGGGCGGCGAAACGCGCGGCATCGACCGGGCTCAGGTCCCAGCCCGCCTCGTCGTATCGCGCCTGGATCTGCACCGCGTAGTCGACGGTGAGGCCGATCAGGATCGGCACAGCCCCGAGGGCGGCGAGGGAGATTGAACCGCCGGCGACCCGGAGCAGGCCGAAGGCGATCGCGATCGCGCCGAGCGCCAGGCCCAGCGGCAGCAGGCGCCAGGCCGAACCGAAGACGAGGCCAAGGGCGATCGACATCAGCACCAGGGCCACCACCGCCAGCAGCACGACCCCGGTCTGCAGAGACTCGGAGAGGCCGTCGAAGACGACCGGCGACCCCGACACGACATAGGTGGCACCGTCGAGCTTCGTCGACGGGTCTTCGGTCGCCTGCTTGATCAGGTCGATCGTCTTCGCGCGCTCGTCGTCGGTCAGGTCGGAGCGCAGCCGCAGGATGATCTGGGCCGAGTCGGCGTTCGGGAAGAGGTAAGAGAGCTTCGGCTTCGGCCCCCGCTTGATCTGGCCGTCGCCGTAGACGACCTTGTTGATGAAGGTCGGGTCGTCGAGGCTCGGCAGTGAGGTCAGTCCGTACTTGGCGACGATCCCCGCGGCCAGGCTCAACAGCTCCTGCTGGCCCTGCGCGGCCCGCGCCGAACCTTTGGGCAGCTCACCGACTCGCTTGACCTGCTCCTTGTAGACCGCGGTGATGCCGGCGACCGCCCGGTTCAGGAAAGTGGCCGGCCCGGCCGAGACCTGGACCGGGTCGAGCTCGGAAAGCTGGTCACAGATCTTGAAGAGCTCGCCGCGACCCCGCTTGATGCCTCCCGACACACAGAGCTCGAGAACGTTGAGGCGCTGGAGGTTCTCAGCCTTCAGCGACTCCTGGAGGTCGCCCTTGACCAGGATCACCACCGGGTCGGAGCCGAACGACTTCTCGGCAGCCGCCGTATCCACGTACGACGTGGAATCGCGATCGAACATCGCGTCCTCGACCGGTTGGACCTTCATCCCGGTCAGCGCGACAGTCGCCACCGCGGCAACGGCGATGAGAATTCCGGCTATCAGTACCGGCCAGGCCCGGCGGGCACATGCCGCCGCTACCCGCCCGAAGAAATCCCCCAGGGCTCCCGGCCTCAATCCATCGCCAGAGGACCGGTCACGTCAGCGCGGAGGAACTGGTGGACGAACTCGTTCTCCGATTCGAAGAGCCGCTCCTTGGGACCGCTCTCGACGATCTTGCCCTTCCAGAGAACCGCGATGAAGTCGGCAATGCGGCGCGCCGTCCCGAGGTCGTGGCTGATCACCATGTAACAGCCACCGCTTTCGGCGTGGACTTCCTTGATCAGCTCGCAAAGCAGTGCCGTGCGAACCGGGTCGAGTCCGGAATCGGGCTCGTCGAACATGACGATCTCCGGGTCGAGCACCAGGGCGCGGGCGAAACCGGCGCGCTTGCGCATGCCGCCGGAAAGCTCGTTCGGCATCTTGTAATGGGCTTCGCCCAGGCCGACCTCCCGCAGGCGGCGCGTACAGATGTCTTCAATCTCGTCCTCGCCCTTGTCGGTGTGCTGGCGAAGCGGGAAGGCGACGTTGTCGAAAATGTTCATCGAGCCGAAGAGCGCGCCGTCCTGGAACAGGAGGCCGAACTTCTTGCGCATCTCGAAGAGGTCGTCGTCGCTCAGTTCCGGGACCGACTGGCCCTTGACCAGGACGTCGCCGGAGTCCGGGTAGAGCAGTCCGACGATGTGCTTGATCAGCACGCTCTTGCCGGTGCCCGAGGGACCGAGGACCATCGAGATCTGGTCGTCCGGCAGGCCGAGGTTGAGGCCGTTGAGGATCCGGGAGCGGCCGAACTGCTTGGTCAGGTCCTTGATCTCAATCGCGTCATGGCCGCCGTGATCGATCTTTCTGCCGGTGTGCCACCTGTAAGGGTCGTTGTCGCCGGGGGCGACGCCGGGCAGGATGAAGTCACGGCCGAGGACCTGTCCGTCGCCGGCGACGTACTCGCCGCCGGAACCCGCGGGGGCCGGCTCGTTGATGACGCCCGTGCCCTTCTCGATCGGCTGGTTCGTCTGCCCTACTGCCGGGGACGAAGCGTCGGCGGCCTCCACGTCGGCATCGCTGCTCACGTCATCGGCGGCATTCGCCTCGTCGGCGGCCTCCATCTCTCCAGCGAGTTCTGAAGAACCACCGACGTCGGAAACGGCGCGCTCGACTTCAGGGGACTCCCCGGAAGCGAGTTCGTCGGGGATTTCCGCGTTGATCGGTTCCTCGTTTTCGTCTGCAAAGTTCAAGCTCTCACCCTCCTATGGGTGCTCTCGGGTTGGCTCCCCAGAAGACCAGGGTTCCCAACATTCCGATGATGTGCACAAGGACAATATTAAGCACCATGGATTTGGCCGTGGCCGTGCCGACGCCCACCGGTCCCCCGGATGCGGTGTAGCCGTAATAACAGCCGACGAGCACGATCGCCGTGGCCATGGCCATGGCTTTGATCAGGGAGAACAGCACGTCAGGTGGGTTCTGGAACGCCCAGAAGATCAGCTGATAGCCACCGGACGAGACGTCGCCGATCTGCTCGACGACGGCGATGTAAGAAGCGAGGAAGCCGACGCCGATCGCCGCCATGTACATGAAAGGAAGGGTCATCCAGGCGCCGAGCAGGCGGGTCGCGGCGAGGAAGGTGACCGGCGGTACGCCCATGACTTCGAGCGCATCGATCTCGTCCGAGATCCGCATCGCGCCGAGCTCGGCGACGATTCCGGTGCCGACCTTGGCCGCCATCATGTAGCCGAAGGCGTACGGGATGACTTCGCGCAGGTCGCACCAGGCGGCGAACACACCGGCGTAGGCGGGCGCACCGACCGAGCGGTTGAAGTAGGCGCCCTCGATGCCGCATTGCAGCCCGAGCACGAAGACCAGTCCCCAGATGACCGTGGTCGAGCCGAGGATCAGGATGCCGGCCTGGTTCAGGGCCTCGCCGAAGTACTTGAAGACCCGTCCGGTGAAGACGTGGCTGACCACCATGCTGCAGAAGCGGGCGATCTCCCCGAGGGACTCGAGCCATGCACGCGGAACTGTCAGCCAGCCGACGCTCATCTACTTGATCGTCTGGAGGTCGGGGTTGGTCGCGAGCATGGTCTGGGTGAAGACGTAGTTGAAGGCGAATACCCCGAGCAGGGCGGTCACAACCGCTTCGTTGACTGCACGGCCGACGCCGGCGGCGCCACCGGTCGCAGTCATGCCCTTGTAGCAGCAGACGATCGCGATGATCGCGCCGAAGAGGGTGCACTTGAGCACCGAGGCGGCGAGCTCGGTGGTCGACGCGTTCGAGAAGAGCGTGGCGAAGAAGCCGCCGAGCGGCTGGGCGTAGAGCAGCTCGGCACCGATGCCGCCGGTGATGCCGAAGAGCAGCGCGTAGATGTCGAGCAGCCCGGTGATCAGCATCAGGGCCAGGAAGCGCGGCACGACCAGGTTCTTGATCGGGTCGACGCCGAGCACCTGCAGCGCGTCGAGTTCCTCGCGGATCTTGCGGGCGCCGAGGTCGGCGGTGATCGCGGTGCCAGCGACACCGGCAACGACGACGGCGGTCACGAAGGGCGCGAACTCGCGGATGGAGGCGAGCACGAAGAAACCGCCGAGGCGGTCGAGGGCTCCGAACAGCGAAAGGAAGTTGGCGGCCTGGAGGCCCGGAGCACCGAAGCCGAAGGCGACGCAGGAGATGAGCATCGGGAACCAGCAGAGCTGGAGGGCGAAGAGAAACTGGCCGATGAATTCGTTGCCGTACGGATACGGCGCCCGGACCGCGGACACCATCGTGCGTCCGGTGAGGATCATCATCTCGCCGATCTCGGTGAACAGAGTCTTGGCGGGCTCGAAAACCTTGTTGGCAGCGGCACTGACCGGATTCCCTCTGCGCCTGAGACGGGGCGTTCCGCCCTCGGAACCGCCGGAATCGCCTGGATCTGCATCCGGATCGACGGGACGGCCGACGTGCCCGGGACTTCCGACGGTTGCGGGCTCGGGCTGATCGACCACGCTCACGGGCTCAGACGGTCCCGCGCTGATCGGAGTCTCTGCGCCGTCAGGTTCTTTGTTTTCGTCTGCCGGACTCAACCTCACACCTCTCCTATCAGCACTCGCGGCTTGGCTCCCCGGAAGGCCAGGGTTCCCAAATGCCGACGTCGTGCCTTGCCAAAGAGTGTATGTCAATCTTCGGCGTCTGTGACCGTCGGCACACCCGTGGTATGTTCAGCGCGCCTTGCGGGAGACGAGTCGACACCTCAACCGTATCTTGGGCGGGGCCGTAATGATCCTGGCCACGTCGGCAATTCTCGCTGGCTGCGGCGGCGGAGGCGAGTCGGGAGCGCAGTTCGCCAACGAGCCCGCCGGGGACTATCCGGTCGAGGTTTTGGCCGCCGATTTCCCTCCCCGCCAGACGATCGCCGAGACCTATAACTTCGAACTCGCCGTGCGGAATTCCGGCGACGAGACGATCCCCGCGATGAGCGTGACCATCAACCTGCCCGGCGAAGGATCCACCCTGGCCTTCGCCTATCACGACGATCAGGTGGGTCTGGCCCAGTCGCAGCGTCCGGTCTGGGTGCTCGAGGAGGGTTACCCCAAGCTGGCCGGAACGATCGGGCGCGGCGGTGCCGCCACCAGCAATCGGCGCACCTTCAACTTCGGTGAAGTCGAAGCCGGCGACACGGCCGAGATGATCTGGCGGGTCGTCGCGGTGAAGCCGGGCGAGCACAGGATTTCGTACCAGGTGAACGCCGGGCTCAGCGGCGAAGCTCACGCGCTGGACGCGTCGGGCGAGCCGGCCGAGGGCGTGTTGCCGTCGTTCATCTCGGCCAAGCCGATCTTGACCAAGATTGACGACAAGGGCAAAGTCGTACCATTGACCCAGCAGGAGCAGTTGCACCTGGAAGCGCAAGAAAAGGCAGCAGTGCCGTGATGGCTGGAATCAAAAGGGACGGGGTCAGGGCCGTTCGGGAGCACCACTTTTCATCGCGGGCCACGCGGCCCAGTCCCCTGAACGGGTCCTGACCATGCGCGGATCCCGGATCTGCCGACGGCATTCGATCCCCCTCGCGGCGGTGCTTTTCGCTGCGGTCATGGGCTTCACCGCGACCGCCTGCGCCAGCGGCGATTCCTCGACCGACTCCGACCGCGCCGCGGCTCCGGGCGGCACCACGACCACCGGTGCGACGACGAGCGCCAAGGGCGGGCTTCACCTCGCACGCGTCGGCAACTTCGACGGGCCGGTCGAGATCAAGTCTGCCCCGGGTTACAAGAATCTGATGTTCGTGGTCGAGCAGGAGGGCAAGGTCAGGGTGCTGCGCCGCGGCAGGAAACTGGCCAAGCCGTTCCTCAACATCACGAACCGGGTGAACTACGACGGCGAGCGCGGCCTGCTCTCGGTCGCCTTCCCGCCCAACTACAGGAAGAGCGGCCGCTTCTACGTCTATTACAACGACGGCACCGGTGACATCAGGGTCGACGAATACCACCGCCGCACCGCGGTCACCGCCCGGCGCGGCAGCCGCCGCAGCGTGATCCGGATCGAGCACCGGTTGAACTCGAACCACAACGGCGGCCAGATGCAGTTCCTCGGCAACGACCTCTACTTCGGCACCGGCGACGGTGGCGGAGGCGGCGACGAGCCCGGCAACGCGCAGAACCTCAACGTCCTGCTCGGCAAGATGATCCGGATCGACCCGCGCCCATCGAACGGCAAGCCCTACTCGGTGCCGAACTCGAACCCGTTCGTCGGCCGCGACGGCCAGAACGAGATCTTCGCCTACGGACTGCGCAACCCCTTCCGCTGGTCGTTCGACAAGTTCACCGGCAACGGCGTGCATATGGTGATCGCCGACGTCGGCCAGGACGAGTTCGAAGAGCTCAACTATCTGCCGCTGGCCCAGGCCAAGGGCGCCAACTTCGGCTGGAACAAGTTCGAGGGCTTCAGTGAATACGACGGTGGCCGCTCCGGGACCACCAAGCCGGACTTCGTCACTTCTCACAACGGCGGCAACTGCTCGATCATCGGCGGCATCGTCGTCCGCGCGGCTGAGCTGAAGTCGCTCCGCGGCCGCTTCCTCTACTCCGACTACTGCAACAACGACGTCCGCACGTTCAAGCCCAGCGCCCACCGGATCACGAAAACGCGCAGCACCGGCCTTACCGTGCCATCGATATCTTCGTTCGGAGAAAGCCTTGGAGGAGCGGTTTACGCGACTTCCACCTCGGGCCCGGTTTATCGCCTAAGACAATGAGATCGTCCAAACCCCTTTTTGCGCTGGCCTTCCTGGTGGCGGCCCTTTTCAGCGCGGCGATGGCGCCGGCGGCGAACGCGCGGACCGAGCCGAAGATCAACTTCGAACTGGTGACCGAGATCACCGAGCCGACCGTCGTCACCTCGGCCCCGGGTTTCCCCAAGCTGATCTACGCCGTCTCGAGACTCGGCAAGATCAGGGTCATCGAGAAGGGCGAGCTCCTGCCGAAGCCTCTGCTCGACATCGAGAGCCAGGTCCAGACCGGCTGGGTCGAGCAGGGCCTGCTCGGTCTCGCTTTCCCGCCCGACTTCAAGAAGACGGGCCGGTACTACATCCAGTACACCGCGAAAGACGGTGACAACAAGGTCGACGAGTACCAGGTCAATCCCGAGGATCCGACCACGACCCTGCTCAACACCAAGCGGAACGTCCTGAGGATCCCGGCGGTCGCGAGCCGCGGCAACCACAACGGCGGGCCGATGGAGTTCCTCGGCGACTCCCTCTACATCTCGGTCGGCGACGGCAACGACCCCGGTGACACGCAGAACCTCGCGCAGAACCTCGACAGCCTCCGCGGAAAGATCCTGAGGATCCTCCCCAAGCCGGATGAAACGACCGGCCGGACCTACCAGATCCCCCCAACGAATCCGTTCGTCAACAAGCCGGGACGCGACGAGGTCTTCGCTTACGGATTCCGCAACCCCCACAGCTTCGACTTCTACAAGCCGAAGGGCGGGGAGACGCAAATGGTGATCTCCGACGTCGGCCAGTCGCGCATGGAAGAGATCAACTACCTGCCCTTCAAGCTGGCCTGGGGCGCCAACTTCGGCTGGCACGACTTCGAGGGCACCCTCCCCTTCAACTGTGGTCCGAAAGAATGCCCGGGCGCTCTCACGGTCGCGCCAATCGTCCCGAAGCCCGGCCTGAAGTGGCCCCAGCTCACTTACACCCACAAGTCCGGCTGCTCGGTGATCGGCGGCCCGGTGATCGAGGACCCGGAGCTCACCTCGATCACGGGCCGCATTATCTACGGCGACTTCTGCGCCAACCGCACGCGCACGGCCCTGCCGGACCCCGGATGGATCACCGACGACCAGTCGCTCGGCACCTTCATGCCGCCCGGCAAGGGCGAGCAGCCCTCCCTGAACGGCTTCGGTGTGGACCAGGCCGACCACGTCTATGCCTTCAGCGACTACGGTGAGATTTACAAGCTGACCCAGACCGAGGTCGAGATCAAACCGACCAGGGCAGAGGTCGAGAGGTGGTGCGCCAAGAAGGAAAACAGGAAGAAAAAGGTCTGCGTTAAGCTTAATCAGAAGGAACCGGCGAAGCCGACCAAAGCCCAGATCAAGAAGTTCTGCAGCAAAACGAAGAACAAGTCGAAGAAGATATGCAAGAAGTCCGTAAAGATTCCCAGTAGGCCGAGCAAGAACACCAATACCCGGGGGTAGTGAGATGGAAGCGCTTTCGATTCAAGAGGAACCGGTAACCGAAACGATTCCGGTCCAGAACCCGTCCACCGGCGAAACGATCGCCGATGTCCCGGTCACCTCTCCGCACGACGTTGCCGACACGGTCGCCCGTGTCCGGGCCAACCAGGTCGCCTGGGAAGACCTCGGCTTCAAGGGCCGGAAGGTCTGGCTCGACAAACTGCGCGACTGGCTGCTCGACAACGCCGATCGGGTTGCCGACACGCTTCAGGCCGAGACCGGCAAGGTCCGGGCCGAAGCGATGAATGAAGGCATCTACCTGACCGACCTGATCAATTTCTACGGCTCGAAGGCCTCCAAGTTCGTCGGCGAAGAGAAGGTCCGCCCCCACTCTCCCCTCGTCGCGACCCGCAAGCTGCGTGTCCAGTACCGGCCCCACCCCGTGGTCGGGCTGATCAGTCCCTGGAACTTCCCGCTGATCCTTTCCCTCGGAGACGCGATCCCCGCGCTGATGGCCGGCGCCGCGGTCGTGCTCAAGCCGTCTGAGTTCACCCCGCTCGGCGTACAGGAGATCGTCACCGCCTGGAAAGAGGAGATCGGCGCCCCGGACGTGCTCGACTGCGTGGTCGGCACCGCCGACACCGCCAACGCCCTGATCGACGATTCCGACTTCATCGGCTTCACCGGCTCCGACCGAGTCGGCAAGCTGGTCATGGCCCGTGCCGCCGACACGCTGACCCCGGTCAGCCTCGAGCTCGGCGGCAAGGACCCGATGGTCGTGCTCGAAGGCGCCAACATGGAACGCGCCGCCAACGCCGCGGCCTGGGGCGGCATGACCAACTCCGGCCAGGTCTGCATGTCGGTCGAACGGATCTACGTCGAGGAGCCGGCGTACGACGAGTTCGTCAGCAAGCTCACCGACTCGGTCAAGGAGCTGAACCAGGGCGTCGACGGCGCCGAGTTCGGTAGTGAAGTCGGTGCGATGACCTCTCCCAACCAGATCAAGCACGTCGAGGATCAGGTCGACGACGCGATCAAGAATGGAGCTCGTGCCCTGACCGGCGGCAAACGCGTCGACGGCCCCGGCGACTTCTACGAGCCGACCGTCCTGGTCGACGTCGACCATTCGATGAAGTTCATGAAGGACGAGACCTTCGGCCCGGTGGTCGGAGTGATGAAGGTCAAGGATTCCGAAGAGGCGATCAGTCTTTCCAACGATTCGCGTTACGGGCTTTCCGGCACGGTCTTCGGACCGTCCCGCAAGGCGGAGACAGTCGCCCGCCGGATCGAATGCGGCGCGGTGAACGTCAACGACGTGCTCTTCAACTTCTTCGCCGTCGGAGTCCCGATGGGCGGCTGGAAGGAATCCGGGATCGGCTACCGCCACGCCGAGTACGGCATCCGCAAGTACTGCCGCTCGGAAGCGATCGTCAGCGCCCGCATGCAGACCAAATCCGAGCCGCTCTGGTACCCGTACACCCCGTCGCGCCGCGCCTTGGTCGACAAGCTGACCCGCTTCCTCTCGGCGCGCGACATCGGTCGCCGCTTCGGCAAGAGGAAGTAGCAGAACCAGGCAATTACAATCCAAGAGTGCATTGAGTTGCCCTATAGTGGCCTTTGCGTGTACTCTTGATTAATGGCCAAGCTAACTGAAGCTCAAGCTATTGAGCTCTTCCACCTGGCATTTCTGGGCGTCCTCTCAAAGGAGGTGGACCCGAAGTGCTACGTCCTCAAAGGTGGCGCGAACCTTCGATATTTCTTTGACAGCATCCGCTATTCCGAGGACGTCGACCTCGATGTGAAGCGCCTGGAGGACTGGCAACTCACGCCAAAAGTAGATCGGGCGCTCCGTTCCATTCCTCTGATCTCGACCCTCAGAACTGCCGGAGTCGAACTGAGCGAATTCACGAAACCGAAACAGACGGAGACGACCCAGCGCTGGAAAATCAAACTCGCCGTGGACGGGCACAAGCACCCGGTTCGAACCAAGATCGAATTCAGTCACAGAGAGGGTGATGATCGTTTCATTTTCGAGTTCGTTCCCAGCCGGGTCACGGACCCCTACGCGCTTCGTCCGCCAAGTGCCCAGCACTACGAGATAAGCGCCGCTCTCGAACAAAAGATCGGAGCCCTCACCGGACGCAACCAGACCCAGGCCCGGGACGTCTTCGACCTCGAATTGTTACTCCGCCGCGGCGGCTTCGATCCCCCGTCCCTGGATGATTCGGTGATTGAGGAAGCGATCAACCGGACGCTGGAACTTTCATACGACGAGTTTCGCGATCAAGTCGGTCGCTTTCTGGAACCAGACTTCATCGCGCTGTACGAATCCGAAGCAGCATGGGAGCAGATCCAGACTTACGTGGCCGGCAAGCTCGAGGAGTTCCGATGAGGACCTCCGAGGCTTATGGCGACCTGCTTCGAATGAAGCGTCCAGTCGTGACCACGGGTGAAGTGGCAGCCCGCCTGAAGACGCCCACTCCCAATGCCACCAAGCGCCTTAAGGGACTCGAGGAGGCCGGCCTGGCCCTTTTGCTCCGCCGTGGCCTCTGGTCGCTGGATCCGCAAATCGAACCGTTTGCAGTCGCTCCGTACCTGACATCTCCGTACCCCGCATACGTCTCTTTCTGGTCAGCGCTCAATCGCCACGGAATGATCGAGCAGATCCCACGCTACGTTTCGGTCGCCTCCCTTGCCCGGTCGCGAAAGATCAGCACGACGATCGGTCAATTCGAAGTCCACCATCTCAAACCGGACATCTTCGGTGGATTTGAAGGAAAGAGCGAAGACGGCTTTGTCGCCACGCCTGAAAAGGCTTTGTTCGACACCGTCTATGTGAGGGCCGCCGCGGGAGCGAAAGCGTATTTCCCGGAATTGGAGATTCCACCTCGATTCAGGCAACGCAAACTTGAGGAATGGCGCAGGAAGATTGCTTCTTCCCGCCTCCGCACGATCGTCTCTCAGCGGTTGACCGAAGTACTCCGCGACGCTTCGGCCCAATGAAGTCAGGAGGGGATCGGATCAACCGCGAGACTGACCAGACCTTGGCCCGCATCGAGGCGGCCAGAGCCGACGGTTACGGCATTCACATCCTTCGGATGGAGGAGCCGCATCCCGGCTGGATCGAAGTCGAGGAGCTGCTCGAGTCCGATGACCTGAGGACCGCGCTTTTCGCCCGCGTCTCTGGACTGAGCGAGCGGCCGGCCGACCACATCTGTGCCGAGTGGATGCTGGAGAACTGGGCCCGGGCGATTGGCGACCTCGCCGGCTCGTTCATGGTCAGCCACCGCCGCCTGCCGGACCTTCATCCCGCCAACCTGATGATCGCTTCGCAGAAAGGCCTGGCCGCGGCGACCGCGGTCAAGTCGGGAGCGATGAGCGCGCTCGAATCGGACAAGAAGGCGACCAAGCGCGGTGCTAGGCCATTTCACGACTGGCAGGCGGTGGCCGACCAGATGTATGAAGAGACGGTCCAACTCTTAACGCCGATGGTCGTCTGGATCGACGGCCACGGACTGCGACCGGAAAAGACCCTCTGGCATGCGGCCGCGGACCGAATCGCGCAGTCACTGGTCTGGTCGGGCAAGGCTTTCGACCAGCGGGACTTCGCGCTGGAGCTGACCGAGTACCTGATGGCAAAGGACGGGCCACTCTCGATCCCGGTCCAGCGCGAAGAGGACGAAACCCGCGAGCCATACCACCTGAGAGTCACCTGCTGCCTCGCCTACCGCACCCCCGAGGGAGGCCTCTGCCGAGCCTGCCCCCTAGCGAATACATAGAAATACCTCATAACATGCCTTACATGTCACTTATCTGTCTGATTCAGTCGTACCATGCCATATATGTCACTTATTCCATACCACCACGGTATGGGGTGTAACATGATGGTATGTCCGTATCCCGTATGAACAGCGATCAGACCGTCCTCAAAACCCTTGGGGAACGGGCTGCCATGAATCGTCTGGAGCAGAATCGCACCCAGAGGAGCGTTGCGACAGATGCCGGAATCTCAAGAAGGACCCTCGTTCGACTCGAGGCCGGCGAAGACGTCAGTCTCATCACCTTCATCAGGGTGCTCCGTGAACTCAACTTGCTCGACAATCTCTCGAACCTCATCCCGGAACCCGCCCCGTCACCGATAGAACGACTGAAGACCCAGGGCAAACGACGCAGACGGGCCTCATGAGCATTGCCGAAGTCCGGATATGGGACCAGCGCGTTGGTGCGATTGCCAGCGATGACGGCGCCATCACCTTCGAATACGACTCCCGATTCGTCGCTCGCCGCATCGAGGTATCCCCGATCACTCTGCCCCTTGGCCCGGGAGCTCACAGGTTCGACCCCGCATTGTTCGGAGGCCTTCCGGGGCTTCTCTCTGACAGCCTTCCTGATCGTTTCGGCAACGCGCTCATTGACGCGTGGCTCGCCACCGAAGGCAAGTCCAAATCCGAATTCGACCTCGTCGATCGCCTCTGCTATATCGGCAGACGTGGAATGGGCGCGCTGGAGTTCAAGCCCTCGAAGGGACCGGTCGGGACCAAACGTCATGCCATCCAAATAGAGGACATGGTCGAACTGTCCTCGTCAGTACTGAACGAAAGGGAGTCGTTCGAGACGTCGCTGGAAGGCTCCAAGGAGCAAGCCGTAAAGGACCTCCTGAGCATCGGCACATCGGCGGGCGGTGCAAGAGCCAAAGCGGTGATCGCATGGAATCGCGAAACTGGGCAAATCCGGTCTGGCCAGGTTGATGCCGGCCCGAGTTTCGAGCATTGGCTGATCAAGTTCGACGGGGTATCCGATACCCGGGAAGGTGATCTCTCGGGTCCGGGCGGCTACGGAGTGAGGGAATACGGGTACGCCCTTATGGCCCGCGCCGCCGGCATCAACATGAGTCCCAGCCAGATTTTGGAAGAGGGCGACCGGCGTCATTTCATGACCAAGAGATTCGACCGCAAGGGAAACCAGAAGGTCCACATGCAGTCGCTCTCGGCATTGGCCAACTTGGACTTCAATCTGCCGACGCACGCCTATGAGCAGGCACTGCTAGTCGGGCGAGAGCTCGAAGTTGAAATGTCAGATCTCGAACAGCAGTTCAGGCGGATGGTTTTCAATATCGTCGCGAGAAATCAGGACGACCACGCCAAGAACATCGCCTTCTTGATGAATCGAAAGGGCGACTGGCACCTGTCCCCCGCGTTCGATCTGACTTACGCTTACAACCCGCGCGGGGTCCACACGTCAAAGCATCAGATGAGCGTGAACGGGAAACGCGACGGCTTCACGATGAAGGACCTTGAAGCCTGCGCCGCGAGTGCTTCACTCCGCCGGACCCTGACCAGGGAAGTGGTCGAAGATGTGACCGATGCGGTTTCCCGCTGGCCGGAATTCGCGGAAAAAGCAGGCGTCCCGGAAGAAACAATGGACCGCATCGGAAAAGCCCACCGGCTCAAATTCAGTTGATCGGAGGCCGATTCAGAGGTCGGCGGCCATTTCGGCCAGCTTCGCCACGGTGTTCATGTTGCGGGTCGTGCCGTGAATCACCTTCTTGTCGAAAGCGAGCTTCGTGGTGCCGAGGCCATCGGGGTAACTGATGAAGATCTCGCGAGCGGCGCCTTCGAACTTCTCGTCTTTAATGCCGCTGGCGATGGCGTCGAGGTCGGCTGGCGGTTTCTGGTCGAGGAAGAGCACGGCCGTCTTGTTGCCAGGCTCCTTAGGGTACGGATTGACTTCGACCAGGTCCTTCATTTCGCGAACGGTGCGCACGTAGACATCGACCTTCTTGCCGGCGTAGGCCTCGAGTCGCTTCTCGATGATCGACTTGACCTTGTCCTCGCTGTCGCCCGACTTGAAGACCACATTGCCGCTGGCGATGTAGGTCTCGACCGACTCGAATCCGGCCTCCTCGCACATCGCACGAAGCTCGGCCATCGGCAGTTTGCCGGTCCCGCCGACGTTCACCGCTCTCAGAAGTGCAACGTAAGAAGCCATGAAACGCAATATAGGCAACAACACGTCCGGTGACGAAGATCGGGGAGTAAATAGCTCTCCGATCGGCCTCACCGCAGGGCGAAACTGCTCCATTCCCCCGCCTCGGTACCCTGTCTGGATGCCCGAACGCAACTATCTAGATGCCATCGCTGACCACATCGTCGTCTTCGACGGTGGGATGGGCGCGACTCTGGAGATGGTCGACCTCACTGAGGCCGACTATGGAGGCCTCAAGGGCAAGTGCCACGAGGCTCTGATCCTGCATCGCCCCGACGTCATCGAAGACGTCCACAACTCCATGCTCGAAGCCGGAGCCGAGGTCCTCGAGACCGACACCTTCCAGGCCTCGCGGATCAAGCTCGAGGAGTGGGGCCTCGACGAGCACACGATGGAGATCAACGTCAAAGCGGCCGAGATCGCGCGGAAGGCCGCCGGCCCCGACCGCTTCGTGGCCGGCTCGATCGGCCCGACCGGCCACCTGCCGGCCTCGGACGACCCGACCCTCGGCTCGATCAAGTTCCCGGAACTGGTCACCGTCTTCACGGAGCAGGCCACCGGCCTGGTCAACGGCGGCGCCGACCTGATCATCATCGAGACCGCGCAGGACATCCTCGAAGTGAAGGCCGCGATCTTCGGCGCGCGCGCCGCCTTTGAAGAGACCGGCAAGAAGCTTCCGATCCAGATTTCCGTCTCGCTGCTGCCGAACGGCGGCAAGATGCTCCTCGGCACCGACATCTCGGCCGTGCTGACCACGCTCGAAGCGCTCAAGGTTGACGTGATCGGGCTCAACTGCTCGACCGGCCCCGAAGACATGCGCGATGCGATCCGTTACCTCGGCGAGAACGCGACCACCCCGGTCCACTGCATCCCGAACGCCGGCCTGCCCCTCCAGGGCCCGGACGGCGAGACGATCTTCCCGGAGGAGCCGGAGCCCCTGGCCAAGAGCCTCGGCGAGTTCGTCGAGAAGTTCGGCGTCGGCATCGTCGGCGGCTGCTGCGGCACCACGCCTGAGCACATCAAGGCGATCACCGATCGCGTCCGCGATCTCAAGCCGCAGCCCCGTCCCGGCAAGGGCGAGGACCTCCTGCTCTCGAGCATGATGACCGCGACCCCGCTGGTCCAGATTCCCGCTCCGACCATGGTCGGCGAGCGGGTCAACTCTCAGGGCTCGCGCCGCGCCAAGGAACTGCTGCTGGCCAATGACTACGACTCGATCCTCCAGGTCGCTGAAGACCAGGTGACGGGCGGAGCCCACGTGCTCGACGTCTGTGTCGCCCTGGTCGAGCGCGACGACGAAGACGAGCAGATGAGGGAAGTGGTCAAGCGGATCTCGCTGACCCAGCCCTCGCCCATCCAGATCGACTCGACCGAGCCGAAGGTGATCAAGATGGCCCTGGAGCAGATCCCGGGCCGGGCGATTGTCAACTCGGTCAACCTCGAAGCCGGCCGCGACAAGCTCGACACCGTCGTGCCGATCACGCTCGCCCACGGCGCGGCGCTGATCGCCCTGGTGATCGACGAGGTCGGCATGGCCAAGACCGCCGACCGCAAGGTAGAGATCGCCCAGCGCCTCAAGGAACTGATCTGCGACGAGCACGGCCTCGAGCCCGAGGCGCTGATCTTCGACGCCCTGACCTTCACCCTGACCACCGGTGACGAGGAGTGGCGCCCGTCCGCGGTCGAGACGATCGAGGGCATCCGCCGGATCAAGGCGGAGATCCCCGGCGTCAAGACCTCTCTCGGCGTCTCCAACGTCTCCTTCGGCGTCGGCCAGCCCGCCCGCGCCGTGCTCAACTCGGTCTTTCTCCACCACTGCGTGGAGGCCGGGCTCGACCTGGCGATGGTCAACCCGAACCACATCAAGCCGTATGGCGAGATTGACGAGCAGGAAAAGGCTCTCACCAACGCGCTCGTCTTCAACGAGTCCGAAGACGCGCTCGAGAAGTTCATCGAACACTTCGAGTCGAAGGGCGACGAAGAAGAAGAGGAAGCGGCCAACCCGACCGAAGGCATGGAGCCGGAAGAGGCCCTCCACTTCCACATCCTGCGCCGCCGCAAAGATGGCGTCGAGGACTGGATCGACAAGTCGGTCGAGAAGATCGGCGCCGTTCCGACCCTGAACACCGTCCTGCTGCCCGCCATGAAGGAAGTCGGCGACAAGTTCGGCGCCGGCGAACTGATCCTGCCGTTCGTGCTGCAGTCGGCCGAGGTCATGAAGAAGGCCGTGACCCAGCTGGAGAACTATCTCGAGCGGATGGAAGGACACACCAAGGGCAAGGTCGTGATCGCGACCGTGTTCGGTGATGTCCACGACATCGGTAAGTCGCTGGTCAACACGATCCTCACCAACAACGGCTACACCGTGGTCGACCTCGGCAAGCAGGTCCCGGTCGACGTCATCCTCGATGCCGCCCAGGAGCATGACGCCGACGCGATCGGCCTCTCCGCCCTGCTCGTTTCGACGTCGAAGCAGATGCCGATCGCGATTCAGGAGCTCCATTCACGCGGTCTCGAATACCCGGTGCTGATCGGCGGTGCCGCGATCAACCGCGACTTCGGCCGGCGGATCCTGTACCCGAACGGACGCGAGTCGGACGAGATCTACGAGCCCGGAGTCTTCTACTGCAAGGACGCCTTCCAGGGCCTCGACACGATGGACGCCCTGATCGAGCCCGAGGCGCGGACCGCCCTGGTCGAGAAGCTGCGCGACGAAGCCGAGACCTTCCGCAACAAGCCGGTCGTGGTCGATGACGGACCGCCGGTGACGGACGATTCCGTGCGCTCGGCCGCCGACCCGGACGCGCCGATCCCGACGCCGCCGTTCTGGGGCGTCCAGGAACTGCCGATCGAGATCAACGACATCTTCAACCACCTCGACCTCCACGTCCTGTTCAAGCTCCACTGGGGCGGCCGCGGGGTCAAGGGCGAAGCGTGGGAGAAGCTCGTCGGCGAAGATTTCCGCCCGCGCCTCGAGCGTATGTGGGCCGAACAGACCTACCTCCATCCGAAGGCCGTGCTCGGCTACTTCCCCTGCAACTCCGACGGCAATGAGCTGGTCATCTTCGATCCCGAGGATCAGGACAAGGAAATCAACCGCCTGGTCTTCCCGAGGCAGCCGCGGCACGACCGCATCTGCCTGGCCGACTTCTACCGTCCGCTCGGGGATGGCAACGTGCGTGACGTGGTCGCGCTCCAGGGCGTGACCATGGGCTCCGAGGTCACCGACCTGATGGACCAGCTGGAGAAGGACGGCGAGTTCGCCGAGCAGCTCTTCACCCACGGACTGGGCGTCCAGTCGGCCGAGGGCCTGGCCGAGTGGCTCCACCAGAAGATGCGCAAGGATTTGAAGATCGGACCCACCCAGGGTCGACGCTACTCATGGGGCTACCCCGCCTGCCCGGATCAGTCCGAGCACGAAAAGGTGTGGGAACTGCTCGACCTGAACCAGATCGGCATGTACCTCTCCGGCGGTTACGCCGTGATGCCCGAGCAGTCCACGGTCGCGATCATCAGTCACCACCCGGACGCGGTCTACTTCGGCATGAAGTCAGGCTTCATCCCCAAGGACGGCCCGGCCCCGGACGAAGTAATCGAGCTCAGCGACCGCAGCGCGAATCCGCCCGAGGAGGATCCCGACGTGGATCCCGAAGTGGGAGAGATCGGTGCTGAATCGGCCGACGAGGAACCTGCCACCGCCTGATTCCCCGTATCGCAGCTGGGCGGTCGGCCGGCGTTGGAACCAAGCCCTGCGATTAATTCAACCCGCCAGTGATCACCCTGGTGAGGACATCGCTCAAGACCCCTTGGCCGACGTCCGTAGCCACTTCCCTGAGCTCTTTGAGTTTTCCTTGGCGTTCCGGCTGACCCTCGGCCTCTTCGATTTCTCGATCGAGGGCGGCTATGAGCGCCTCGGCTGCCGCTTGACCAGTGGTGCTAGGCCAACCGCCGACGATCTCCAATCCCCTTGGGGTCACGGTCACCGCCGTCGGACCTAGATCAGTACTAAGCGACCCTGCTTGAGATAGGTAGCCACTTTCGGCGAGCAGACTTATAGCCCGCAGCGCTTCGAGGTCCGACTGAGACGCATCATCAGCCACCCGTGTGGAAAGTACTCCCGATATCGGAGCACCCTGCTTTTTCCAATGCTCATAGGTGTGCTGGAGGACTGGGCGCACCACGGCGTCCCAGTCGAGATCAATGGCCTCTTGAGTTTCAAGAGCCGGATCCCCCTCGATCAAGCGTCTGGCCTCGGCGGCAAGTTTCTGGCCCTTCTCCGTTACGAATATTTGCGTCGAACCCTTAGCTGTATGGCTAAGGCGAACCAGCCCCTGGTCGGCGAGGCTCTCCAGAAGCTCTTCGTCGATGGCTTCGTCATCAGCATCGAAGGCATGGTGTTGTAGCTGCTGCCCACCCATGAACTTCAGAAATAGAAGGGGCTCCCGAGAACCAGTGTTTGGATGGGGCTCATCAAACGCCTCGGACATTGCTACGAGTAGCCCGACAGGCTTTGACAGTTCATTCACGGTGACTCCCTAGGGATTTTTGAACGTTGATACAAGGTAAACCTGACTTAGCCAGGTCTACAGAAGAAGAATCGCCCGGCCAAAGCGCAGCCGACGTCGAATCATCATCAATCATGGCGATGCGAATGACCGCGATCCATCAAGCGTCGCTGTCAGTGACGATGGACCCTGACCTGGTTGAACTTGCCGGGGTCTGGGGCGGCTGATGGATCTGGAAGCGCACGAAGTCTGATGGTCTGATGTAGAGCGACTCGCCGTCCGCGTCATGAAGGCAAACGAATTCCTTTGCTCTGTCCATTGCTTCTTCTCGCGCCTGATTTATCTGGTCAGGGGTTTCAACCACATACGCGGGTGGCTGCTCCCTGAGGTAGATAACCGTCATCTTCGTAACCATCCGTTGAACGTACCCGGAAGACGCAACGAGATCAATGTCTAGACCCATACCCGCGCAGCTCAAACGAGATAAGCGGTTTCAGTGAGCGCAGCACGAACCCGCCAAAACGAAGACCCCGACATCGATCCCGAGTGGGAGAGATTGGCGCAGAATCGGCCAACGAGGAACCCGCGACCGCCTGATTTGACCGAATACTTCGGCTAGTGTTCCCCCGGATGATTCCGTCCAAAGGGCTGTCTCGGCTTACAACCGGGCTCGTGAGTGCCCTCGTCTTCGCGGCACTCCTTGCCTCCGGTGCCTCTGAGGCCGGGGCGGCAGTGCTGAAAGGTCGAGTTACGAGCGGCGATCACGCCCTGCCTGGACTCAAGGTCAAGCTAGTCCAGTCGCGGCCAGGTGCCCGGCGGGTCGAGACCCTTGGTACCGACATGAGTGGTCGAGGCGGCAGCTTCCGGATTCGCTATTCGAGGTCGAGCTCCCCAGGGGCGCAGTTCTACGTGACCGCGCTGACCCCGCCGCACCAGACATCGGCCAACGCCCCGAAGGGCAGCCAAGCCTCGTTCAACGAACCCCGGAAGCGACCTCGAGGCACCTTGCGCCTCGGTGCTTTCCTCGGTTCCGCGCCGTATCCGAAGCAGATCGTGATCAACGAGCGAACCACGGTTGCGGCCGGCTTCGGGCTGGCCCAGTTCACCCGGCATTCGCGCACCCTCGGACCTGCTCCGGGAATCGGCAATGCCGGGCTGATGGCGGCGAACCTGGCCAACGTCAGCACCGGAGGCATCTCGACTGTTCTCAAAACCTCGCCGAATGGTTCCGAGACCGAGACCCTTCGCACCTTCAACTCGCTTGCCAACCTGATCGCCCCCTGCGCCCGGCACCAGAGCCGGTGCGACCGGCTGTTCAAGGCGGCCGATGTGACGGGCGAGAAAACTCCCCGAGGCGTTCTTGACGCGGTCGCCATGATCGCCCGCAACCCGTGGCACAACGTGGCCGGGCTGTTTCGCATGTCCAGGTCCGGACCGGCGCCCTACTCCCCCACACTCGCCTCGGCCGACCAGCCCTCCGCCTGGACGGTCGCCCTCCGCTTCGACGGCGACGGCAAGACGATGAACGGCCCCGGCAACTTCGCCGTCGACGCCAAGGGCAACCTCTGGGTAGTCAACAACTACAACTACAGCCCGGACCCATTCCAGTCGGTCTGCGGCAGCGACCTCCTGCTCAAGTTCACCCCGGACGGCAGGTACGTGCCCGGCTCCCCGTACACCGGAGGAGGACTCAGCGGCGCCGGCTTCGGGGTCACCCTCGATCCGGAGGGAAGAGTGTGGGTGGGCAACTACGGATTCTCGGCCAGGGGCTGCACCGTAGAGCCGCCCCACAACAGCGTCTCCGAGATCCAGCCGTCGGGCAAACCGATCTCACCGGACACCGGCTACACGGCGGGCAAGATCAGCTGGCCCCAGGGGACCGTCTCCGATCGGGCCGGCAACATCTGGATCGCCAACTGCGGCAACGATTCCGTCACCTACTACCCCCGCGGCAACCCGCACAAGGCGAAGAACCTGACCGGCCTCGGGCTGACCGAGCCCTTCGACATCGCGATCGGTAAGAACGGCAAAGCCTTCGTCACCGGCATCGGTAACGATGCGGTCGCAGTCCTCAATCGAGGTGCGAAGCCCGCCGCGGGTTCTCCGAACAAGGGTGGCGGACTCGATCAGCCGATGGGGATCTCCTCCGACCAGAACGGCAACCTCTGGGTCAGCAACTCGGGCCTGCTCTCCCTCCCCTGTCCGAAAGCGAATATCTCCCTGAAAACCCGCGGCGGTTCGATGACCCTCCTCGATCCCCAGGGCCAGCCGAAGCGGAAGACGTCCTTCACCGGCGGCGGCCTGACCATCCCCTGGGGCAACGCGATCGACGGCAACAACACGGTGTGGGTCGCCAACTTCGGCAAGCAGCGGATCTCGCAGTTCTGCGGGACCACGGCGTCGCGCTGCCCCAGGGGCAAGCGGACCGGGGACCCGATCTCCCCGAACGGGACCGGCTACGGATTCGACGGCCTGACCCGAGTCACGGGCGTAGCGATCGACCCCTCCGGCAATGTCTGGGCCACCAACAACTGGAAGGTGAAGCCAGTCCAGACCAACCCGGGCGGGTACCAGATAGTCGCTTTCGTGGGCGCCGCCGGACCAGTGAAGACTCCCCTGATCGGGCTGCCGGCCCGGCCTTGAGTCATTAGCCGGCGACCGCGAAGATCCTCCAGGCTCCGGGCACACCCTTGAGATCGTGCTCTCCGCGGTCGGTCAACGTCTGACCGGAGCCCACGACGAGGTCGCGGACGGTGCTGCTGTACATGGGGCTGTCACTGGGCGCCCGCGAGCTGATCAAGACCGAGCTGGGACTGAACGAGGAGCCCGGCCTGATCGGGATGCGCAGCGACATCGTGGACTGGATTATCGCGGTGATCAGCGGCTCGAAGTAGGACCCAAACCAAGTCCGGCTCTGCTCACCAATCTCGCGGGAGCCCAACGACACCGCGCGAACCGAAGCTGCGAAACCATTTCTCGAAATCTTCTATTAGCGACGTAGTGAAGTTTGATCGATGGCCTGGCCGGTCATGACAAATATCCTGGTCCGTCTGACGATTACGCAAGTCCAAAGGAATCTCGGGAGCTAGCTTGCCCCAGTAGCAGTAATCCTTCGATATCAAGACTCGAGGGCAACTTGTGTCAGGGATTAGATTCTTCGGATTGATCCTTCCACCTGGGAGGCTATGGTGAGAGTCTTCCTGCGACCAATCACCAGCGGTTCCGTGGTGATAAATGTTGTCTCCATACGCCTGTTTTCGACTTCCGTCAAAGTGAGGCCTCTTGCTCAGGAATCGCGGATCGCTCCAGTAGTCGTCAAAGCCAAGCGTCTCCGTCACTCGCATGGCGTACACCAGTCGGCCCCTTTGGCCTGCTTGCTTCGATCCCGTCCCGATGACCCAGTCACCAACAGACGCAGCTCCCCGAATTTTGGGCTTACAAGTAGCCAGAGTGCAGCTTCCAAAGAACGGGTTCGGCGCAAAACCATAATCTCGAGCAACGATGTACGAGTACAACCTCGTCAACAGTTGTGCCGGTCTATAGGTCTTTGTTCTCGGATTGATCCTTGGCTGGTCTCCCAGTTGTTGATCCTGCCGAGGATGGCATCCTTGATCCTCTCCCCTTGCCAGCCTACCATTGCATCTGCAAGATCATCAAGAGCGGTCGGGATGTCATCCTCAGTGCCATTCGGAGCCCAGACACCCACGACTCTTCGGTCGAGCTGACTCGCATACTCAATTTCCCAATTGACGTAAGCACTATTTCGCATCCCAGGAGAAACAAGCACTATCACTGTGTCCGCAGCCTCAATTCGGGGGGCCAAGATCTCCCGCTGAATGTACTCACGATTGTTGGCCCGATTTGGTTCGTCCTTCGTCACGGAAGAATCGGTCACGTCGAATCCTTGGCCAGAAAGAAGAAGCTTCATCGCGCCGACCTGGGCGTCGTCTTCGTGAATGTGTGAAATAAACACTTTCTCGTGCGCCATACGTTCCTTTCAGGGGCTAGCGCCATTGATTGGAATATCTTGAAGCAAAGGTTAGTCTTTGCGGACGTGCTTCCCCCGGTTCTTGAGATATACGTGGTTTGGCACCCCGACGACCCAGAAGGCCGGCGTGTATCGGAGCTCCTTATTGACCACTTCCACGGCACGGCCTTTTCCGGTTTGATTGGCGGTGCCGTAGATGTCTTTATTCGATCGGAAGGTTGGGAATCAGCTGGACTAGCACCGCGACCGATACCCGCCGTTGAAGCTTCGCCACCCGTCGATTCCATTGCGAGCGTAACCGCGATAGTCCCGGTGTTGGGACCCGGGCTATCCAATGCCGTGGACGAGGCTGGCTCAGGATGGAGCGAGTACCTCCAGTCGCTGTTGGACGCTCGCAACGAGACGAGTGTTTGCCTTTTTCATGTCACGGGAGACTTTCATCTGGATGAGGATTCATCACTGGGTCAAATGTTCAGGCCCATTCAGGACATCGGGGCCCCCAACGAGCTTCTCCTCGCCGACCAACCTTCCGGGCAGCTGAAACGCGACTTGCTTCAGTCACTTACCCAATACCTCGCCGATGCCGCTGGCCGTTTGACAATTTTTGTAAGCCATACAAAACGACCCTCCGCCGAGGAAGAAGATGGTCTGGCTTTGAATATTGATCGGGTCAGACAAGTAATCATGAGAACAAAGCTCGATGAATTTTTCGACGCCTCAGACCTCATCCCCGGCGAGGCCTGGGCAGACGTACTTGAAGCAGAGGCTTCGCGGTGTGCCTTTCTTGGAGTCAGATCTGACCTGTACTCCACACGAGACTGGTGTCAACGAGAGATTTCCCTAGCGAAGTTGGCCGGGGTCCCCGTAATCATCTTGGATAATCTCGCTTCGGGGGAATCAAGGGGTTCATTTCTTATGGACCATGTCCCGCGTATTCCTGGCCGCAGAGACTCTGGGGAGATTCCAGATGAAGCCATCGTGGAGTCGCTCAATCAGCTCGTGAACGAGTGCCTAAAGCGAGAACTTTGGAAGCGACAGGAGCAGGTAGCCCTTGGCACCACCACCCTGCAGGTTGCTTGGTGGGCCCCTCACGCCCCGGAACCACTGACGCTCATTGATTGGATTCAATCGAATTGGGACGAGCTCGGACCAGATGAAAGGCATGACCTCGTGGTACTTCATCCCGATCCCCCCCTCGGCCGAGAGGAATTCGAAGTCCTCCGAAGTCTTGGTTCAATCTCCGGAATCGAGGAGATCGAGATTCTGACACCTCGTGGACTGGCGGCTAGGGGTGGTTAGCCCTGAGAACAATCGGTTCCTAGCGAATGCTCGGATCGGCGTCTCTGTCTCAGAGAGTTCTGACTTGGCGAGATTGGGCCTGACGGAAACCCATCTCCGGTTGACTCTCGGCGAGATTGCTCGGATGGTCCTCTTGGCAGACTCAACCCTCGTTTACGGCGGACGAATTGATGCCTCTGGATACACGAGTTTTCTTAGCGGTGAACTCGAGAGATTTGGTCAAGGCAGCAAGCCCCTAGTCCTGTGCTTAGCCTGGTCCGAACACCGAACTACGAAACTGAGCGAACTTTCGAATTCTGAAGAGAAGTTGAAGCCCTATGGGGTGGTTACCTATCTGGACCCCAACGGAAACACTTTGGATCCGAGTACAGGCAGAGGTGAAGAACCTGTCGAACTGGGAGATGATGAGGTCTCCAGATCCCTCTCAGGGCTAAGGAACTACATGATTGGAATCACCAACGCGAGGATTCTGGTTGGAGGCAAGCGCTCCGGATTTCAGGGTGAAATTCCAGGACTTCTGGAAGAGGCCAAGTTGGCCATCAATGCGGATCAACCGCTCTATCTGGCTGGTGGCTTCGGGGGAATTACCGCGGATCTCGCGGATTCGCTCGGCTTGGGGCACGGAGAGGGATCAAAACCACCGTCGCGCGAACCTATTGATTCGAGGGCAGCTTTGGCCCTGCGGGAGCTCGCCGTGGAAGCGGAAGTGGAGTGGGAAATCAATGGCAACGGCCTCTCTCGAGATGACAACGTCAAACTTTCGAATTCAGTTCGACCCGGTGAAGTCGCTTCACTTATTGGGGCAGGACTACGTCGAATTTCTGCCTCCCAGGAATGGTCCTAAGGGATAGGAGATCTCATGAATGGCGTCACACCTGAGCACCTCACGTTCAGTGAGTACCAACTGCTGTCGTCGGAAACAGACCTAGAACCATCAGAATCCGACCCCGTTATCCCTTTGCTTGGGCTCGCCGGCGAAGTGGGAACTCTTATAAGTGAATTCAAGAAGATGCGTCGGCCAGACGGCGTGCGATACAGCGGATTCGAAGAGAGCGTTACGACGGAGATGGGTGATGTCCTCTGGTATTTGGCCGCTCTCGCTCGCCGAATGGGGGTGGAATTAGGCGAAGTAGCAACTCAAAACTTGACCAAGACCCGATCACGCTGGTTGCTGGATTCAAATCCCACCCCCGCCTTCTTCGATAAAGATCTACAAGCGGACGAACGTCTCCCCCGTCAGTTCGAAGTCGAGTTTGCGACTTTCATTGGCGAGGGACGAACAATGTCTCAGATGAAGATCCGGGGCACGGAAATCGGCGACCCGATCGACGATAACTCTCACGAAGCCGATAATTACCGTTTTCACGATGTATTTCACCTGAGCTATGCCGCAGTACTCGGGTGGTCACCGATCCTCCGCTCCCTTCTTAGAAGGAAGCGCAAATCAGTTCCGGAGTTAGATCACGACGAGGATGGAGCTAGGGCGGGAATTACCGAAGAAGCCGCGGCGGCCCTTGTCTTTAACCTCGCCCGGTCATACGACTTCTTCGATGGTTCAGATCAAGTTGATGGAAGCATTCTGAATGCCGTAAAGGCCGTTACATCTCACCTTGAGGTTGCGTCACGCACGCACCGCGAATGGCAAGAGGCCATCCTCAAGGGATTTGAGGTCTGGCGACAAGTGAGCGAGCAACAGGGAGGGTTGGTTGCTGTTGACCTGGAGGCAAGAACTCTGTCGGTAGTGACATAAGCCTAGATCCAGTCGTTTCCGGATGCCAAGTTCCATTTCGGAGGGAATACGGGAACGTCAACCTGTCCAGACGGTTCGAACCTCTGCTTAATTCTGCTGCGCCCTGAGATTCCTGAAATCTCGGGGTGAGCGACCCGCGAGTATTTGTCCACCTCGCAGAAGACATTTTGCGCGTCTATCAAATGAATTGGGCGACCATTCAGGCTCTCGAAATCCAACGACAAACGTTGAAAGTGGTTCTCCTGGTGGGTGACCATGTACTCGATAATCTCGGACTCGATCCCTGCCGAATCTTTCCCAAAGCACTTTCGGATTCCATCTTTTGCCCCGGGCCCAGCTACGACAAATTCGTTCTCGTCCAATTCAAGAACGGGCGAATAGTTCAGGTCGATCGCATATTGGTAGGCCAAGAAGGGACCAATTGACTGGTATCGCACGAGGTCAGCGAACACTTGTTGGAGAGACTTGGCCTTCGAGATAACACCCGGCAAACCGTCTGCCATCATCAACTCCAATAGGCGCAAGTGGTTTCGGTATTTCTTGGCTTCGCCGAACTTCGGCGGTGGCATCATGTAGGCGGCAGAATAGATTGGCCCCAATGAACTCGCCTTGCGAAGGGCCGCTTCATAGTGGTCGAACCGAAAGTTAGCCCACGTGATTTCGCCGAGCTCGCCTTCCAGTTGCTCCCATGTTGAGATCCGATTGAAGGTCTTGAATAGCAGCGTACGAAATACAATTTCGTCAGCAGACTGGGGGGCCCCGTCCCGATACTGGACTTTGGATATTAGGTATTGAGTCACTCGGTCGGTGGCTCGATATACGTTGGTGAAGCGAAACTTCTGAAGGACCGGATCCGTAGACCAAGGTTTGGAACAGTCCCTGATTCTCGACAGATAAAGGTTCTGCCGCGCAAACGCAAAGCGCCAATAGGTGTCGAATACTGGCGAGGGACGGAGCCACCTCCCCGCCACTCTGATCGGAGCCAAGCGAGGCTCGGGGTGCTTCGGATTCAGGTCAAGTTGAGACTGATCGTTGATGGTCTGGCCAGCCTATCTTTTCTTCCAACCAATAGAGATTCACTGTTCATTGCTCGAATGGCGGCTCAATGGCGGGGGTCGCGGAAGCGGGACCTGATTCCCGCTCCCGCTGCGATACAGGCTCCTACCGCTGCCGGGGCCATGGCGAGCATTTCCTCTACCGGGATGCCGGCTATGTGGGCGAGGATCATGGGTTGCCTCCCCCATTCGCCGCCGCGTGGGCCTTGTCATGGCGCTCGATCTGGTCGGCCATTTCCTTTTCGGCCGCTTCGAAGTCGTATTCGTTGTGGCGGCGCCACCATCCGTAGGGCGGGGTCTGCGGGTAGCCCTCGGGTGAGTCTTCCCACTTCTCCTGCCGTCCCAGTGCGGTGATGTCGAGGTAGGTCCAGGTGCTGCCCATCGCCTCGTCGCCGCGGGCGTCGAGGAAGTAGGTGCGGAAGATCCGGTCTTCGTCGTCTCGGATGAAGGCGTTGGTGCCGTGCCACTCCCCTACTCCGTGATCGACGTCGAAGTCGTCGGTCAGGGTGTACCAGGGGATGAGCTCCCAGCCCATCTTCGCCTTCAGGCGCTCGATGTTCTCCTGCGGTGCCTTCGACACGTACGCGAGCGAGGTGTCCCGGGCGTTCAGGTGGAGGGGATTGGCCTGCTGGTCGGCGCCCATCGAACAGCCCGGGCAGCCGGCGTCGGGATAGCCGGTCACGTCCGGGTCGAAGAAGAAGCGGTAGACGATCAGCTGGCGGCGCCCGTCGAACAGGTCGAGGAGGCTCACCGGCCCGTCCGGGCCTTCGAACTTGTAGTCCTTCTCAACTTCCATCCGTGGCATCCGGCGCCGCTCGGCGGCCATGGCGTCGCGGGCGCGGGTGAGTTCCTTTTCCTTGATCAGCAGCTCGGCGCGAGCGGCTTCCCATTCCTGCGGTGAGACGGTCGGTGGTGTGTTCATCGTGCTTCTCCTTCAGTTTCTTCGAGGTATTTGACAAGACGGTCCGTGACCGCTGTCCAGCCCCTGTTGACGTTGGTGACCGGGTGGGCGGCTCCGAGGTGGTCGTGAACTAGGATCAGCTCGGTCGAGTCGGATCCGTCTTCACGGAACTCGAGCGTCAGTCGTCTGATTCATGAGTTCCTTTGTCTGCTTCGAACATTTGGGCGAGCTTGGCCGTAGCTTCGGTCCAGCCCTGGTTGACGCCGGCGTGGCCGCCGGGAGGTGCCTGACCGAGCCGGTCGTGGACGAGAGTCAGCTCGGTCCTGTCAGGTGCGTTTTCCACCAGGCTCACGGTGAAGCGGGAGCGGTGGGTGTCGGTTTCGCCGTTCGGACCGCCGAAGGCAAAACTGATGACGATCTTCTCGTCCGGGACCAGCTCGACGAACTTCCAGTCGAAGGAACCCCGGTCGCCGTTCTCGGCCTCGACCGTGATCCGGGCGCTGCCTCCCACTTCGGGAACGATCTCGACGTCGGTCGCTTTGAACCGCTTCGGACCCATCCAGCGCATCAGCTGGTCGGGGTTGAGGAAAGCGTCGTAGACGTCTTTTGCCGGGGCGGCCATCTCGCGGACGATTCGCACTGCGTCCGTGTCGGTGTCTTCTGAAACTTGATTCATTTGTTCTCCTTGCGAGCCGCCGCGTCACGATCGGACTCGAGCATCGCCTGGAGGCGATCCAGACTCTCGTCCCAGAACTTCTCGTAGAAACTCAGCCACTCACTTGCTTCTTTGAGGGGTTTCGGCGAGAGGGTGCAGATGTGCTGCCGGCCCTTCACTCTTCGGTTGACCATTCCGGCCCTTTCCAGCACCTGGACATGCTTGGAAGCGGCCGCGAACGACATCTCGGCCGGCTCGGCCAGCTCGCCCACCGTGCAGGCGCTCCGTGACAGGCGGCGAAGCATGCCCCGACGGGTGCTGTTCGAAAGCGCGTGGAAAATCTGATCGACCTCTTCAGTTTCTTCAACCATGTGGTTGAACATAGACGATCGATTTCGAATTGTCAACCAATTGGTTGAAGGTCACAATTGTAGGCGCGGCCGATCGCCATGATGGCAGCGATGATCAAAGCCGTCTACGAATGCTCACGAGTCCTGAAAAGTTCTCCCAAATCGCGCCTTTGAACGAAAACGTTGTCCGACCCACGGTCTAGCCTTCCGTTCATGGAAGAAGTGGCAAGCAGCGAGATCGAAAAGGTACTGCTCTTCATATCTGACGCCCGAGAGAGAGCTGCCAAGGCACGCAAAAAGCTCATTGCTGAGAATGCCGACAGCCATTTGATCGACTCGCTAGAGCGGGTCGAGACATCGCTCGCTGATTCCCATCGTGAATTGATGCAGGGCACCTACTTTGCCGTGCCGGAGCGCAACGAGCAACTCGCGATATAGGCACCAATGCCGATTACCGGCGAAGAGATTCGCCAGCGCCTCAGTGATTTTCAGCAGCGATGGAGTGACTACGCCGGATCCGAGCGAGCCGAGGCTCAGACCTTCCTGAATGACCTGTTCACTTGCTTTGGTACTGACCGGCAAGCTGTAGCCAGATTTGAAGACGCCCAGCACGGCAGATTCCTGGACTTGATCTGGGATCGCGTCTGCATTATCGAGATGAAGCGTCCCAGCGAGGCTCATCGACTCGACCAGCACCGACCTCAAGCATTCGGATACTGGCGAGATGCAGCGGACCCGGCGCGAAACCTGCCGGCACCTCGTTGGCTCGTACTTTGTGCTTTTACCCGATTCGAAATATGGGAGCCAGGGGCGTTCCCGAACGAACCACTGGCAACTTTCGACATATCGGATTTGCTTGACCGCTCTGACTCACTTCTCTTCCTAGCGGGGAGAGAACCAGTCTTCCTCACCTCTCAAGAAGCAGTGACGCGTGAAGCTGTGGCACATGTAACCGATCTCTATGCCGGCCTGCGCGAGCGACGGGCAGCAGATCCTGACGTTCTGCGGGACTTTGTCCTTCAGTGCGTCTGGTGCATGTTCGCCGAAGATCTAGGGCAACTCGAGCGTCAACTCTTTACACGGATCGTCGATGACCTTCTCGCAAATCCGCAGCGCTCCAGCGCTGACGATCTTGGCGGCTTGTTCCGCTGGCTGAATACTGAGGGAGCTCGTCCTGAAGCGGGGTTCTATGCCGAAACCCGATACGTGAACGGGGGGCTTTTCGCAGAGCCCTCCGAGGTTCACCTCGACTCGGAAGAACTGGCTGAACTGCGAGCCGCCTGCGAATTCGACTGGAAACGAGTTGAGCCACACATTTTCGGATCCCTCCTAGAGGGGGCTTTGGGGGAAGAGGCGCAGTGGACTCTCGGAGCGCACTACACGCATTCAGCCGACATCATGAAGGTGATTGGCCCGAGCATCGTGACTCCATGGCTTGCGAAAATCGAAGGCGCAGAAACCGTCGCCCAGGCTCAATCACTTCAGGACGAGCTTCTCAACTTCACCGTTCTCGACCCGGCTTGTGGGTCCGGCAACTTTCTTTACATTGCCTACCGGGAACTCCGGCAAATTGAACGCCGCCTGAGGGAGCGCGAGAGGGAACTACGACAGGCCGCTGGCATGCCGGACCCCGAAGCCCTGAGCGGCTTTTTCCCACTTCATAACATCAAAGGCATCGAGATAAACGCCTTTGCGGTCGCACTGGCCAGGGTCACTCTCTGGATGGGGCACAAGTTGGTCGTCGATGAGCTGAACCTGGCCGAATCCACACTTCCCCTCGAGAACCTGAGCGAGATCAGGACGGGAGATGCCTTACGAGTCGAGTGGCCGCAGGCCAGCGTGATTGTCGGCAACCCTCCGTTCCATGGAGATAGAAACCTCCGGAGCCTGCTTGGTGATGCTTACGTGGAGTGGCTTTCAGAAGAGTTCGGATGCGGGCTCAAAGACCACTGCGTTTACTGGTTCCGAAAGGCGCACGATCAACTCGCTCCGGGACAACGCGCCGGGCTCGTAGGAACCAACTCGATCAGCCAGAACCGTGCGCGTGGCGCCAGCCTGAATTACATCGTCGAGAACGACGGAATAATCACCGATGCAGTCAGCACCCAGGATTGGCCCGGAGCCGCGAACGTAGACGTGAGCATCGTCAACTGGATCAAGGGACCGGTCGCATTTGTTCCCGCTCGACTACTAGATGAAGCCGAAGTTGAAGGGATCGATACTGCTCTCCGTGAATCGACTATTCCGGTTGCTGATGTCCCGCGGCTTCCTCTCAACAGGCACATAGCTTTTCAAGGCTTCTTGCCGGGAGCTCACTACGACATTGAAGTCGAAGAGGCCCGGGAACTTCTACAGCGAGACGACTGCGACTATTCGCGAGTGGTACTCCCGTATATGGACGGTCGAGACATTGCCAGGAACGTTGGGCAACAACCCACTCGATACACCATTGATTTCGCTCAGATGACGCTCGAAGCCGCCATGGCCTACCCGGCCGCCATAGAGGTCATTCGTGCCCAAGCACGAGAGGCTCGCGAGAACAGTCCCTCGTACCACCGCAACCCTCGCTGGTGGCAATTCCTCTGGCCCCGACCCGACTTCAGGGAGAAGCTTGGCGAACTTGACCGTTTCATTGCTGGCACTCGAGTTAGCAAATGGATTTTGTTCACTTGGTGCGATTCGAATTGGCGGCCGAGCGACAGCACCAATGTCTTTGCTTTCGACTCGAGCTACGCCATGGCCATTCTCACTTCTTCGATTCACACGCATTGGGCGAAAGCCCGTTCCTCAACGCTAGAAGACCGCATTCGATATACGCCAAGTTCCGCTTTCGAAACCTTCCCGTGGCCAAGGGTCAGTCAAGCTCAGGCCGATTTGATCGGCGACCACGGACAGGCCGTTATCGAGCGTCGCCAAGAGATTTGCGTCCAAGGCAACATGGGGCTTACCGATCTGTATAACCAGATCGAAGACGGAGCATGGGACGACCTGTCCACCCTTCATGCTCAGCTCGACGAAGCAGTCCTGGCTGCATATGGCTGGAACGACCTGGAAGTCGGGGACCACCCGTCCGTAAACCAACATCTCTACGAACTGAACCGCAGGATCACCGAAGGTTTGGTCGAATATCGCGGTCCAACCGAAAATCTCCCGGAGTGATCCGACGCATCTAAAGTTTCGGGCCGTCTACTTGAAGAGCGCGAAGAAGGGTGCGAAGTCAAGGTGAAGGCGACCGTCTCCAGCCCCGTCGTGAGCCACTACACGGCGGGCAAGAGCGTGACGATCAGCTAGCCGCAGACCGAGTCGGCGTTTGATGAAAGTGAGTCGCTGCCTATTCGCACGGAACGTAGAGCGACTTCGCTATGTCAGCAAAGGCGCCCTCGTATGTTGCAAATTCCTCTGGTGGAGCCACGCCTAGAACTGCGATTCCGACGCCGCACTCATACACGAAGTAATCGACCCTCTTGTCTTCGGGAAGGGTGAACACCCACTTGGCAGCGGGGTAGCCGTTGAGTTCGGTTTCCATGAAAGTTGTCTCGGAATATCCCTCCGACCGACTGGTTTGCTCCCTGACTTGCGCCGCGCTGTCAATGGCAGATGGATTCACCTCATCCGAATACTGCGAATCGATCAATACGGAAACCGCATCGTTATCGGGAGAGATCCAAGTATTGGTGAACCGTCCCGAGTTCGGATCATCAACTTGATCTGGGGTCCATCCTTTTGGCACCTCTGCTTGAAATTGCCTTCTTGAGACAGGCACGGTTGGTAGGTCAACAGGCTCCTGAGCCTGGGCTTCCGCGCCTTCATCAGGGGGAGCGGTGACGATGTTTTGGGTTTCGGTTTCATCTGGTTTGGGAGATGGCTCCGATTTCTTCGTGACATTGCCTGACGAATTCCCTCCTACTTTCTCATCTGATCCACCGATTTGCGAGATGAGATAGCCAATACCGAGCAAGAGAACGATCCCGACTGCTCCGCCCGCTACGACTCGCCTTATCCCAGATCGATCGTTCCGCCCGCCCGAGTCTGAATGGTGGGGGAAGGGCACTGTTGGTCCATCTTATTCCCTCATAACATTGTGGGATCTGAACCTGAGAGAGCGGCTCGAGCGGCCACCGCCAGCTCTCCTGCAGACGAGAACCGTTTGTTCCGGTCGGCGATAAGAGCTTTGCTTACGACCCGGTCGAATCTCCACAGGGTCGGGTTGATGTCGCTTGGGACGCGAGTGTCGTCATTGACCTTCGCGAACATGATCGACGCATCCGACTTGTCTTCAAATGGCAGTTCACCAGTCAGGGCTTGGAAAAGGACGCAGCCCAAGGAGTAGACGTCCGCCCGCGCGTCCGGAACTTCGCCCTTTAATCGTTCAGGCGACACATACTTCAGTGCCCCAGCTCGGAAACCGGTTTCCGTCAGCGGCTGGGCCGCCTCCATGCTTTTCGCGATGCCAAAATCCGAGAGGTATGCCCCGCCGGTGCGATTGTCCAAGAGGACGTTGGAAGGCTTGACGTCCCGGTGAAGAATTTCCAGCCCGTGCGCCTCGTCGAGCGCGCCGGCAACCTGTTCCACTACGCCGACCACGAAGTCAGGGGACAGACTCCCGGCGGAACCTATCCGCGCCCAGAGATCATCACCGCGAATCAGTTTCATGGCAAAGTAGAGATTCCCGTTGGACTCACCTGCGTCATATACCGGCACAACGTTGGGGTGATCAATGGATGCAGCAAGTCGCATCTCGGTCCGGAAGCGCGCGCTGAACTCTCGGTCTGATGCGAGACGCGGTAGGATGACTTTCAACGCCACGTCGCGATCAAAGAAGGTCTGCCTAGCCCGGTAGACCGTGCCCATACCGCCGTGGCCGAGTTCCTCAAAGACCTCGTAACCATCTATCTGGATGCTGTGATCACTCAATGTTGTCTCCTGCATGCACGAACGATTCCCGTTTGCATCGACTCCCTCAGCGCTAACCCAGGGTGATCGGGAGACACTGTCACATCGTCGTATCGAGGGCCCGCAGGCCGGCGAGGAAGTTCTGCTCCATGAGCCCGGTCAGCTCGGCCTCCTGATCGGGGGTCGCTTCGAAGCGGGAAGTCCACTCACCGAGCGTGTGGTCCCCGTCGGTTATCGGGCGTAGCCGCAGGGTCGTGAGGTGATTGCGAACGGGGATCGGCGAGCCGACGAAGGTGTACGAATAGAAATGGTCGGCGTCGGAGTGGGCGACCAGCACTTCGCGGAAGACCCCGCCGTCGTTTTGAGTGACCACCCGGATCGCCCCGACTTCGGTCGGATCACTGCCCTCCTCGATCGGGCTCGAGACAACGAACGGCAGCCACTCGGCCACGGCATCGAAGCGGCGGATCGCCTGCCAGACCGGCTCGATCGGTGCGTCGATGACTGAACTGACCAGGACCCGGGCCATGCTTCGAGTTTACGCCAGCAACAGCGCCCGATTTTCTCCACGCTGCTCCTTGGATCAGCCCGGCCGACTGAAGAGAACTTCACTTTCTACAACTCATTGTGTAATTGTGGGCTCAAGCAGCGCCTGTCAAAGGACTGCACTGACAGCCCCGGTCGAAACCGGCCGATGCCCCCAAAGTGCCGTCCACTCTCCCGAAGGAGCAGCAATGGCTGAGATTACCGGTGGCGAACTCTTCGCAAGATGCCTGGCCAGCGAAGGAATCGAGTACCTGTTCGGTTTGCCTTCACCTGAAATCGATCCCGTCCTTTCCCACCTGGAGGAAAACGGGATCAGGCTGGTTCCGGTCCGTCATGAGTCGGCCGGGGTGCATATGGCCGAAGGCATCTACAAGTCAACCGGCAAGGCGTCGGCGGTACTCGGTAACCCCGGCCCGGGTGCGGTCAACCTCCTCCCCGGGGTCTTCACCGCCGCCCACGAAGGCGTACCGGTGCTCGCCATAACCTCTCAGCACCGGATGGGAGTGGCGTACCCTTCCCCTCCGTCGACCTTCCAGGGACAGGATCAGCTCGACATATTCCAGCCAGCGGTCAAATGGGGCGGGCCGATCTTCGAATGGGGAAGGATTCCCGAAGTACTTCGACTGGCCTTCCGGGAGATGTGGAATGGTCGGCCGGGCCCGGTCCACGTCGAGATTCCGGCTCCAGTGGTCTACGACACCGGCGAGGAAAGCGACGCACCGGTTCTGGCACCGGGTGCCTACCGGCCCTCCCTGCCCCAAGCTTCAGCTGCCCAGATAGGGATCGCCGCTGATCTGCTGACCGGGGCCGCACGACCGGTGATCGTATCCGGCTCCGGCGTGGATCGCGCCGCAGCAAATTCCCAGGTACTGGAGCTGGCCGGGAAGCTCGGCTGCCCGGTGATCCCGACCCAGGCCGGCCGGTCGACCGTGTCCTCCGAGCACCCCAACTACGTCTTCGGTTTCAGCGACGGTGGCGGCCTTGCCCGCAAAGAGGCCGACCTGATCCTGGTCGCCGGTTCCAGGGTCGGCAACCTTGATCTGCCCTACGACAAGTACTGGGGCGATCCGGCCGGACAGAAGTTGATTCAAATCGATATCGAACCCCGGGACATGGGGGTAACCCGGCCATTGACCCTGGGGATGGTCGCTGACGTCGGCGACGCGTTGACCGGGATCCTCGGTGAGCTGGACCGGCGCGGGACCGCGCCGCCTGAAGAAGCGGCCGCCAACCTTTCGCGCTACCGCGAGGCCGACCGGGTCTGGACCGACCGGCAGTTCGAAACAGTTACCGCCTGGAACGGACCCGGAATCCATCCGGCAAGGGCGATCGAGGTAATCGGCGAGACGTTCGGTAGCGAAGCGATCTACACCGTCGACGGCGGTTTGACTTCAGTCTGGGCCTACTCGCTCCTTCCCCCGACCAAGCCGCGCTCGTACCACAGCATTCTCGAGCTAGGCATGCTCGGAACCGGGATTCCATCCGCCATCGGGGCTCGGCTGAGCCAACCTGAACGTGAAGTCGTCTGCGTGACCGGCGACGGTGCTGCCGGATTCAACATCATGGAAATGCAGTCGGCAGCCCGGGAAGATGTTGCCGTAATCACGATTGTCTTCGCCGACGGCGCGTGGACCATGGAGGAGCCAAACGAGCTTGCCCTGTACGGACGCACGTTCGGAACCGAACAGGGCGATATCAGGTGGGATCTGGTCGGTCAGGGGCTTGGCTGTCACGGCGAGAACGTCGAAAGCCTTGATCAACTGGCCCCGGCGCTCGACCGGGCACGTGAGTCTGGTCGTCCGGCCGTGATCTGTCTGCACACCGACCGTGACGCGAACCGATCCATACCACCGGAGATGGCCGCACGATTCATCGAAGTCCAGGCCGGTCCCTTATAGGAAGGTGACCTGAACCAGAATTACGCTTGCTCCTTGGATCGAAGTCCGGAATAAGGTTCTCTCATAAGGCCGTGGACGCAGCGCAAACTGATCGGGGATCGGCAAATGGAATTGGACGGCACATCAGGACTCTTGACCGGCGCCGCCGGAGGCATCGGCAAGGCCGTCGCGAGGCGTCTGGCCGAGGAGGGTGTGACGCTGGTCCTCTCCGACCTCGACGAGGTCGCGCTCGAGAGTCTTCGTGGCACGCTTCCCGGAGACGGGCATTCGATCTTCACCGCGGACCTCGCCGACCGGGAACAGTCGGCCTCGATCATCTCCAGGGTCGAAGCCGAGGCCGGGCCGCTCGACCTGCTGGTCAAGGCGATCACCGGCGACAAGCCGCTGCTCATTTCCAACAACCGCCCGATCCGCCCGATCACGGCCCTTTCAACCATTACTCCCGGCCTTTCGGCGAAAATCATGGAACGCAGCGGCGCCAACCAGATCTTCCGCAACGTCGCGGCCCATCGCGAAAGCTAGACACGATCATCGCGATGGGGCATTTCGGGGCGGGACACTAACCCCTAGGTGAAACGACCCGCCCCACGACATCCCGCGCCGGTCCGGCACCTCCACTGGAAGCTGGTCAAGCGCCGCTACCTGCTCCTGACCGGTGGCGGACTGACCGCTTTTCTGGCGGTCCTCGGTCCGGGCATCCTGGCCGGGCTGTCCGACGACGATCCGGCCGGCATCACCACCTATTCGATCCTCGGAGCCGAGTACGGCTACCAGCTCCTTTGGGTCCTGGTCCTGTCCACGGGGGCGCTGATCATCTTCCACCTGATCGCGGTCCGGGTCGGCGTGGTCACCGGCAAGGGACTGATGACCCTGGTCGTCGAAGAGTGGGGTCCACACATCGGCAGGCTCGTCCTCCTTGGACTGGTCGTGGCGAACCTCGGAACGCTCTGCGCCGAGTTCGCCGGTGTCGCGGCGGCCTTCGAGCTGCTCGGCCTCGAGAACCACTATCTCGTGGTGCCGGTGGCCGCCATCGGGATCACCCTGCTCGTCCTGAAGGGCTCGTTCCGGCGAATCGAGCACATCCTCCTCCTGCTGAGCGCCGTCTTCGTCACCTACATCGCCTCCGGATTCCTGGCCGGGCCGGACTGGGGCGAAACGGCAAAAGGAATGGTGCTGCCGACGATGCCGTTGAACCGCGACGCGGTTCTGATCGCGGTGGCGACGGTGGGCACCACGCTCGCCCCCTGGGGACTCACCTTCATACAGTCCTACGCCGTCGACAAGCGGCTCGAGATCAAGGACCTCTCCTTCGAGAGGGTCGACGTGATCGTCGGGGCCGTGCTGACGGGGGTCATCGGGCTGTTCGTCGTGATCGCCTGCGCGGCGACCATTCACGCGAGCGGCGATTCGATCGAGACGGCCAGCGACGCGGCCCGGGCGCTGGAGCCGCTTGCCGGAAGCCTGGCATCGCGGCTCTTTGGCATCGGATTTCTGGGCGCCGCACTGCTGGCCGTGGCGATCGTTCCCCTGGCAACCAGTTATTCCGTGTCGGAGACCTTCGGCAAGCGGCACGACCTGAACGACGGATTCGCCGTGGCCAGGGTCTTCTATCTGAGCTTTATCGGGGCCGTGACCATTTCGGCGGCCGTGATCCTGATCCCGGGCGCCCCGCTCATCAAGATCCTGTTTCTCTCGCAGGCCCTGAATGCCGTCCTGCTCCTGGCGGTGCTGCCGTTCCTCTGGTCGCTGGCCAGGAAAGAGTCCGTGATGGGGACCCAGGTACTACGGGGGACCGAGCTGGTTTTGAGCGGCACCACCCTCGTGCTGATCGCGGTTTCGATCCTGGCGCTCGGTTTTCTGACCGTGACCTAGTTACTGCCCGGCCAGGTAGAACTCGGTGGTGATTCCTACTCACGCCGAGCGGGCGGCCCGGATCGCTTCGGTCTCGGCCGGGGAGATCGTCGTCGGGACGTCCATCTCGAGCGGATCGCCGTCGAGCGCCGGCTCGAAACCGGCCAGCGCCTCGACCGTCGCGAGCACGCAGAACGGCATGTGGTCGAGGCTGTAACCGCCCTCCTGGATCGCCACGATCCGGCGGTGGCAATTCTTCTCCCGCGCGAAGCTGGTCACGAGTCGGGTCATCTCGCGGAAGCCCTCGGTGGTGACGCTCATCCGGCCGAGCGGGTCCGACGCCGCCGCGTCCTGGCCGCTCGAGAGGATCAGCAGGTCCGGGTCGAAGGCTTCGAGGGCCGGCAGCGCGACTTCGTTTATTGCGGCGACGTACCCGGCGTCACCGCTGCCGGCGGGCATCGGGATGTTGAGGTTGGCCCCCACACCGTCGCCGGCGCCGCGTTCGTCCAGGGTCCCCTGGTCCTCGGGGTAGAGCCGATTCTGGTGGATCGAGATGAAGAGCACGTCGGGGTCTTCGTAGAAGACGTCCTGGGTGCCGTTGCCGTGGTGGACGTCCCAGTCGAGGATCGCGATGCGGCGGAGGCCGTGGCTCAGCTGCGCGTGGCGTGCCGCCAGGGCGGCGTTGTTGAACAGGCAGAAGCCCATCGCCTGATCGGCCGAAGCGTGATGGCCGGGCGGCCGCGAGAGTGAATAAGAGGCCGCGCCACGCTCGACTGAGAAGTCGACGCAGGCGAGCGCCGAGCCGGCATCGATCATCGCCGGTTCCCAGGAGCCGGCGCTCGCCCTCGCCTCGGGCCCGACCCACTTCAATTCTTCGCTCTGGCAGGCGGCCCGGATCCGGGCGGTGTGAGCGTCGGTGTGGACCAGGTCGAGCTCCTGGTCGGTCGCGATCCGGCTCTCGATCCTTTCGAGGCGACCGGCGACCCCGGAGGCCTCGAGCACCTGAAAGGCGCGACTGATCCGGTCGGCGTTCTCGGCATGCGCCACGTCGATCCACCCCGCGGCCTTCTCGTCGACCACCATCGAGCCGTTGTCGTGGGTCAGGCAACGCGGGTCGTAGGCGAGTCCCGTCACTGGTTCAACCGCGGCCATAAAAGGAGGATTGCACGAGGGGCACGAACCGGACTGGCTCGTGTTGCTCCGTGGTGATTCCTTTCACGCTTCGCCGGATCAGATTGAGGCGCGTATCGCGACCGACCGGGATGACCATCCGGCCACCTTCCGCAAGCTGTTCGACCAGTGCTGGCGGGGCCTCCCGCCTGGCGGTAGCGGCGACGTTGATCGCGTCGAAAGGCGCGCGGTCCGGAAGCCCCCGGCTGCCGTCGCCGACGATGATCTCGACGTTTTCTATCCCGGCCTCCGCAATCGACGCCCTGGCAGCCTCGGCGAGGTCGGCGTGTTGTTCGATCGAGATCACCCGCCGGCCCAGTTGCGCGAGCAGCGCCGCGTGGTAACCCGAGCCTCCGCCGACGTCGAGAATCGTCTCATCGCCCTCGAGCTCGAGCAGCTCACACATACGCGCGACCACGAGGGGCTGGGAGATCGTCTGCTCGTTGCCGATCGGCTGGGGCTCGTTGTCCCAGGCCCACTCCCTCAGGTAACCGGGGACGAAGACTTCCCGGGGCACGATTCTCATCGCGTCGAGGACCCGCTGGTCCTCGATGACGAACGATAGTTGGCGCAGCAGTTCATCGCGTTCCATGGTCAAGGAATATCAGGCGCGAACCGGCAGTAACGGCATTTCACGGACTCAGCGCATCCTGCGGGCCAGCCCGACGACCGCCCTGGCGTGGCGCTTGATCGTCGGGCGCGGCTGGACTCCGGGGCCGAACTCGACCACGAAGGCGGTCATGCCAAAAGTGTGGTGCTGCCACGAGATCGCGCTGCCTGGGTAGTAACCGTGGTCGCAGCCGCGGTCGGAGTCGAGCCCTGAAAGCCGCGCGTAGAGCTTCGCCCAGCGGTGGTCGCGGTTGCAGGGTGCCAATGTCATGCCCCAGGGCTGGTGGTACCAGATCGCGAGGTCGAAATCGACTTTGCGCGTGAGCCGCATCACGGCCCGGGTTTCGGGTTCCGAAGCGGGTTTGGGACCTGAGTTGTAACCGCCGTTGAGGTCGGGATCAAACCGGTATGGGAAGTTCCGGTTGAGGTCCACCCCGCGCGCGTTCTTGCGTGTGCCGCGAGCGAGGCCGTCCGGATTCGTCGTCTTGATCGTCCAGAACTCGACCCCTTTGATGCCGCGTCGGTTGTACTTCCGCAGGCGCTTGACGACCCGGACACCCTGGCGCTCGTCACCGTGAATCGAGCCGACGACCAAGACCTTGAAGGGGGCATTCGGGTCACCCAGCCGAAGCGCCCGGATCGGCCGGTCCTTGACCGAATGCCCGATCGTCTTGAACCCGCTTGATGCATCGGCCGACGGTCCCGTGCCAAGTAGCAGGACGAGCAGCAGGCCCGTAGTCAAGGGGAGCAGCCGGATGAACTTCACGCCAGGTTTCGTCGAGGGCATCACGTCGAGCAAAGACTAGACCCGGGACGTTTCAGGTGAATTGGAGATGGATTCGTTGCATTCTTGACGCATGCGCAAGATGCTTCAGATCCGCGACGTTCCCGAGGATGTCCATGAACGGCTCAAGGCGCGTGCCGCGCGAGAAGGCCGGACGCTCTCCGACATGCTGAGAGAAGAACTTGCGCTGATCGCCGGCACGCCGACCAGGGCTGAAGTCATCGAACGGATTCGCTACGAAGAGCCGGCCGGACTTGAGGAGATGCCTTCCGTGATGCTGCGCCGAATGCGCGATTTAAACTGATTGTTCTCGGCGCCAGTACGTGGCGCTCGCCGAATCCGTGGATGGAGCCCGACTACTGACGACCGACCGGAAGCTGGCGAAAGCAGCTTCCGGTCGGGTCGAAGTCATCGCGCTTTAGATCAGGCCTACTCGGCGCCGGCCAGCTTTCGGGCGAGCAGCTCGTCGAGCCGCTCGTTGCCTTCGCTGACGCCGCCCTCCATGCCGGACTGGAGCATTCCGTCGCGCCCTTCTTTCACCTGGAAGGTCGAGGTCGTGACCAGCCGGGTTCGGCCGCCCTCGAGCAAGATGAATTCGCAGCGGTCGATCTGCGGCGGGAGCGGCGGATCCATGACGAAGGTGAAGGTCTGTTCCATGAGTTCCGGCTCGCGGAGCTCCCGGAACTCGCCGAAGAAGACATATTCGTTGCCTTCGTCGTCGGAGTGGATGTACTTCCACTCACCGCCCTCGCGGAAGTCATACTGCTCGACCCTCATCTTCAGCCGGCGCGGACCGAGCCATTCGATCAGCAGCTCGGGGTCGGCGAAGCACTCCCAGACCAGCTCGCGCGGGGCTTCGAACTCCCGCTCGATCCTGATCTCGAGATCGCTCGGGGTGGTCACCTTTGTTTCGTTTCTCTGGGTCTGCTCGTTCATTTTGTCTCCTTCTCCTTCTGCTTTCTTTCGATGATGTCGTCGAGCCGATCGAACCGGTCCGCCCACTGGCGGCGGAACTCCTCGATCCAGAAGGCGGCTTCGTCGAAGCCCTCCGCGTCGAGGTGGCAGTGCCGGGTCCGGCCGATCTTTTCGGTCGTCACCAGGCGGGCGTCCTCGAGAATGGCCACGTGCTTCTTCAGGCCGGTGAGTGACATGCCGGCCGGCTCGGCCAGTTCGCTGATCGTGGCGCTGCCTTCGCCCAGGCGGTTGAGGATCAACTGCCGGGTCGGGTCGGAAAGCGCCGCAAACGTTCGATCGACTTTAGGATACTGAACCATATAGTTCAGTTTATACACAAACGTCAGGCGCGTGTCAACCTCGACACCAAAGGGCCGCTCAGATGATGCTGAAACGGGCTTAGCATTCGAAAAACGCCGCGTCATTGACCGCGACCGACCCGTCGGCTAGTTTCGGTCCAAGCAACTGGACAGGGGTGAATCACGTGGAACTTCATTGTCTTTCGTTTTCTGCGAAGCAGACAGCCGGCACGGTGCTGGCCGTTCTCACCGCAATCTGCCTTCTCGCCGCCTGGCCTGCCCAGTCGTCGGCCGGCTCCCAGCGCTACAAGGCGATGCTGACCGTCGCCGGCAGCCTGACCATCACCAGCCAGTACGACAACCTCACCACCTGCCGGCCCGGACGGGCCTGGACGCTGGCCGACACCTCCGAAGTGGACATCAGCGACAAGGTCATCATCGAGCGGGTCGGACCCCGAATGCTCAACAGCACGGCCGCCATCACGCCTGGGGGAGCGATCAACAAGAACGCCCTGGTGGCGTACGAAGAGAGCAACAACTGCCTGCCGGACGAACCTGCCAAGATTGAAAAGCCGAAATGCAAGACCTTCACCGGCAAAGGAGCCGCCGGTCTCTATCCCGACCCTCGTGCCAAAGGGCCGCCAAGGGTCTCGTTCGGGATTCAGCGCCTGACCGGCCCATCCAAGACCGGTGACTGCACGAGCCCGGATGTCACCGAGGTGACGCCGTTTGGAGCGGACATCACTCCGCTCGACAGCATCTATTCCGGCATCGAGCTGCCGCTTGATCTGAGGATTTCGTCCTTCAGAACACTCGGAATCGGCAAACGCCTGATCCGGACGATTCGGGTCGGCGGCCCCTGCGACGAAGCAGTTGTCTATCGCGGGTCGAAGATCTCAAAAGCAGCCGACGGTGACTGCGAAGTCGAGGGCGCCTTCAAGGTGACCGTAAAGAGGTTGACGAAGTCATCGAAGCAGGGAGTTCCGCTTTCGTAGGCTTCGACAGGCGTGCGTTGGCCTGAGTCCCGGAGGTGGCGGGCTCCTCCCCGGGCTTCCAGCCCGGGCCCTTGAAGGCGAAGGAGAAGCGGTGGCGCCAGTTGTCGGCTGACTTCACGTCGCGCCAGATGTTGGCGAATTCACCGAAGGCAACCCGGACCGGGTTGTACGTTTCGATGTTTTTCGTGAGGCCGTACCGGACCCGCTCGTCCTCCGGCTCGAAGCTGCCGAACATGCGATCCCAGATGATCAGGATGCCCCCGTAGTTCTTGTCGAGGTACTGCTCCTGGGCCCCATGATGGACACGATGGTGACTCGGTGTGTTCCAGAACCATTCGATCGGCCGCGGGTATTTGTCGATCGATTCGGTGTGCAGGGTGAACTGATAGATCAGGCTCCAGGACATCGCCACGAAGATCATCCACGGCGGGAAGAAGATCGCCATCGGCAGCCAGAACATCGAGCCGGTGAAAGGTGACCAGTCCTGGCGGAGAGCGGTCGAGAAGTTGAAGTGCTCCGACGAGTGGTGGACCACGTGAGTCGCCCAGAAGACGCGGATCCGGTGGTGGCTGCGGTGATAGCAGTAGAAGGCCAGGTCGTCGGCGAAGAAAAGCAGCACCCACGTCCACCAGTCCCCCGCGGAAAGCTGAAGCGGACTGAGCGTGTAGATGCCCGCATAGACGAAGAGCAGGACGAGCTTCCAGGCTCCCGCCACGAAGAGATGGCCGAGTCCCATGGTCATGCTGGTGCTGCTGTCCTTGACGTCGTAGCCGATCGAGGCGTTCGGATCGGTCTCGTGTTCGTGGGCGGCGTGCCTCAGGGCGACGAACTCGAGCGCAACCGAGAGCAGGAAGAACGGAATCGCGTAAATGATTATGTATTCGTCGTTCAAGACTTCCTTGTGGGTCAGTGGTCCAACCGGTCGTCCGACTGGTTATACCAGTTGAGAGGCCGTCGCGTCAAAAATCTCGTTCTGGGTCGGTAAAGCACGCAGACGGAGTGCAAAACCGACCCAGAATGAATGCGCGGGCTGCCGCGGCTGATTCTTTGCCGCGTTTTGGTCCTATATGCACTGAACGCGGCAAAGAACCTGCCGATCGGCTTTCTGGCTCGGCGGGGCGGAGAGGTTCAGCCGAAGGATTTGACGTCTGATTCGAGCATCGGGCGGGCTGCTGCCACCGCCCCGTCTTCGTCTCCCGCGGCGATCGCCCGCCCCAGGGCCCGGATGCCGTCGGCGTCGGTCGGGCGGATCCGGCCGGCGATGTCGCCGTAGGCCAGCATCGCCTCCATCAGGGAGTTGAGCGCCAGGCGGTAGGCGATGTTGCCGGAGCCGGCGACGATCGCTCCCCACATGACGGCGAAGGCGACGTCGAGTTCGACGTCCCCCTTCCCCACCAGGTCCGCGGCGGTTTCGGAGAAGTCCCGAATCTCTTCCCGATCCTCCGCCGAAGCGCGCCCGGCGCAGTGTCGGGCGGCATCCACACCGATCGAGGCGCGCATCTCGACCACCGAGCGCGCGATCTCGGGCGGCGGGTCGAAGGTCTCGCCGAGCAGGTCGAGCAGCACCTGCAGGCCGCCGCTGTCCCGCCAGTCGAGCACCCGGGTCGCGCCGCCGTGGGTGATGCGGATCAGGCCGGCCTGCTCGAGCCGCTTCAGCGCCTCGCGCACCGCGTGCCGGTTGACCCCGAACTCCTCGGCGAGGACCCGCTCCGAAGGCAGCGGACTACCCGCCTCGAGCTTGCCCTCGAGAATGTCCCGCCTCAGTGATTCATGAACTCGCTGCGATACCGGGCCGGGCCGGATCTCGTTCGCCATCCCGCTCAGCCTGCCTTGCGTCCGAACATCACGGCGAAACCGTGGTCCTTGAAGAGGCAATCGACGTCGTCGAATCCGGCCTCGGCCAGCCACTCGAGCTGGCAGCTAAGTGGACTCAGGTGGTCCGCGAGCATGCGCTCCTCGGCCTGGTGCCACTCCAGGTCGTTGATGCCATTGTGCCGGGCCCGCATCTCGTGCCAGCGGCGGTATTCGCGGTCCAGTGAGGCGGTGGGCCCGAGGATGTGCTCAGCGTTGACGAAGATGCCACCAGGCCGAAGGGACTCGTGGGCGGCGTCGAACACATGCCGCTTGCCGTCGTCGGTCATGTGGTGGATCGCCAGGGCCGAGACCACCGCGTCCCACGGTCCGTCCGGCAGATCCTCGTAAAGGTCACCCTCGATGTAGGTGACCCGTTCCTGGCCGAGTGTCTCCCGCGCCTTTTCGAGCATGAGGGTCGCCCCGTCGAAAAGCGTCACGTGCGCATCGGCGTAAGCCTCGCGAACGAGGACCGAGAGCATTCCCGTTCCGGCTCCTAGGTCGATGATCCGGCGCACGTCCGGTCCGGCGAGAGCGACTGCCTCGACCGCGGTGCCATAGAAATCATCGAACGACGGCAGCAGCCGGTTGCGGGCCGCCTCGTAGTGGGCGGCGTGCGAATTGAACACAGATGCTGCGTCGGACATGGTCCGATCCTAGATTGCGAAGCCGATGTCCGCGATCGCAATAGGATCGAGTCACGCCTCGAACAAGGAGTCCTTCATGGCACGCACTCACAAACTCATCCTCGGCGCCGGCCTCAAGGGCGAGGTCACCGAGATCCTGACCAGCGGTCCGCCCCGGGCGATGACCCTGGCCGCCCGCTTCAACGATCACGCCACCGGGCCCGACGGAAAGGAGATCTACTCGAACAAGGTGGTCGTCATCGCGAGGACCCGCTGGGGCAAGATCGTCGACCAAAGCGACTTCTACGAGGACTCGAACAGGATCGGCGAGTTGGACTCCAAACTCACCGAACTGGGGATCGACGCGGTCTAGATGATTGATTCCTAATTCCCCCACGCCCGGATGATGCGCCCGATACTGCGCATATCTTCGTCATCGGACTCGAACTTGCCACCGGCAAGCCCTTCGCCCGATTCCTTGATCTGCTTGATCGGGCGCGCCCCCGGACGCCCGGTAATTAGGAATCAACCATCTAGAGGCCTGATGCGGGTTAGACGTGCGTGCGGGGGCGTTCCAGGCGGTGACTGGGCACCGCACGCGGTTGAAGCGGGTAGTGGTACTACCCGCAAAATCGCGGGTGGTGATCCAGCGCCGCCTGGGGCGTCATCCGTGCGTGCGGATAACCCGCATCAGGCCTCTAGATCGAGTCGAAGGTCTGGCGGTTCTTCTCGCGGCGGCGCGGTGGTTCCGAGCTGAGCTCGACCGGGGCCTGGGCGATCGCCTGTGTGCGCATGTCGCCCCAGGTCAGGCCCTCGCGGACCAGGGCGGGCACGCCGAGTGCGGCGGCAGTCGCCATTTCCACGGCCTGGAGGATCACGCCGTAGGCGAACGCGTCGGCCGTGGAGATGCCCCAGCCGTTGTGGAGCACGGCGACGACGGCAAGCTGGAAGACACCGATGTTCGACGGCGTGACCGGCACGGCGGCGGTGAAGTTGACTGCGAAGAGGACCGCGGCCGACGCGGCGAAGCCGGCCTGGGCTTCGAGGCCGAGGGCAAACATCAGTGCCCAGCAGGAGAGCAGCTGGATGAACCAGGCGCCGATCTGCAGGCCAGCGGCCGGGAGGCCGCTCATCGGCTTCTTGAAAACACTCAGCCCGCGCCGGACCTGGACCATCACCGAATGTATGGCGGCACTGGTGCGGGCGAGACGACCATCCTTGTTGCCCTGGTTCTTTCGCAGCACGATCGGCGCGATGACCACTGCCAGCAGCAGGGCCAGCGGCACGAGGCTGAAGAGCAGGACCTGCTTGGTGCCGCTGTGGAAGATGCCGCCGAAGTTGGTCAGCACGAGCACGCCGAGCAGGATCAGGGCGACGATGTTCAGCATCGTCTGCGAGACGATCGTGCCGACGATCACGGGCAGGTTTTCCCGCGCCCGGCCGGTATGGCGGGACAGCGCGATCGCCCTCGCCGGCTCGCCCAGGCGGGCGGGCAGCGTGGCCGACATGAAGACACCGATCATGGTCGCCGAAGCGAAGTCCCGGCGTCTCAGGCTGGCGATCGGCATCGCGGCCTTGGCGATGAAGTACCAGGCGTAGGCACGGAAGAACATCGAGCTGGCCATCAGGGCCAGGGCGATCAGCACCCACGAGACGTCAGAGCGGACGATCGCGTTGCCGACCCGGTCGAGGCCGATCTTCTGGGCGGCGATCGCGGCCAGGCCGAGTCCGAGGATCGCGGCGAGTCCGAGCACACCCTTGCGAAGCAGATGGCGTTTGCGGTTGAGGTCGATCGCCGGCGGCGGGTCGAGCGAAGGAAGTTTCTCCGGCAGGCCCTGGGGCAGGCCGTCGCTCGGGATGATGCCGGCGCGGCGGCGCACCCGGTCGGGCGTGGTCGTGGGCAGCGGCACGTCGATGGCGCGCTCGTAGACGCCGATGACCTCTTCGGCGACGTGCTCCCAGGCGTAGCGCTTGGAGCTTTCGCGGGCGGCCCTGCCCATGCGCAGGGTCCGTTCGGGTTCGAGGTAGGCGCGCTGGAGTTCTTCGGCCAGGCGCTGGGGGTCACCGGGCGGGACCAGGACACCGTCGTGGCCGTCGGTGACGACATCGCTGTAGCCGGCGATACCGGAAGCGATCACGGGGGTGCCGGCGGCAAAGGCCTCGGTCAGGATCATGCCGAAGCTTTCGCCCGAGAGCGACGGGGCGCAGAGCACGTCGGCCTTGTGCAGCTGGTGCCAGAGCTCTTCGGAAGAAGCCCGGCCGTGGAAGTCGATGTGATCCTCGAGGTCGGGATCGGTGAGCATGCGGCGAACTTCGGACCGGTCGGTGCCGATGATCCCGAGGCGGGTCGGCACCTGGTCCTTGAGCGCGTCGAAGGCCCGCAGCAGGACCGGCAGGCCCTTGCGTTCCTCGGCGCGGCCGATGAACAGGACCCGCAGCTGGTCACTGGTCGTCTTCGGGCCGTGTGGGGCGCGCTCGATGTTGACGCCGTTGGGGACGATCGTGTAGTTGCCGCCGTACCAGCGGCGGCCGGTCCAGGCGGCGGCCTCGGAGACGGCAATGCGCGCGGAAAGGCGGTTGACCACCCGGCGGGCTCCGGCGAACTTGCCGAGCGTGTGCGGGGTCGGGCTGGTCGAGTAGGCGTGGAAGGTGCCGACGACCGGCGTGTCACTCGAAGTCGAGATGTCCCACCCGTTGAGCGGGGTGATCGGCTCGTGGAGATGCACGACGTCGAAATCGCCCTCCTCGATCGCCCGCCGGGTCGCGCTGACCGCACTCGGGAACATCGGGACGTTGGAGATCGAACCGTTCGAACCGATGCCCATCGTGCGGCCGATCGGGATCAGGTAATCGGGCGCTTCGAGCTGATCAGCTGGAGCGCGGTGCAGGACTCTTGACAGGCGATCCGGGGGATCGAACGGTGCAATGACACGGACGTGGTGGCCTCGGCTTATAAATTCCTCGGCCAGCGACTGGATGTGCCTGTTGACACCGCCCTGGTAAGTCCATGAATACGGGGTTACAAGGGCAATTCGCACGAACCAACAGCATAGCTCAGGAATCGGTCATTTTGCCGCTTGCGGCCCAGGCGTACCCGATCAGCAGGCCCAGATACAAAACACCGACCTGGATGAAAAGCGCTCCGGAGTCGTTGCTGAGCGCTCCGACGACTGAACCGGCGGCGGCCGCGATCAGGCCCGCCCTGAGGGCTGGAGCGGGTTTCAGCCACCTTTCGATGGCCGCACGCCGGGACCAGGCGAGTGCGATCAGGGCGAGCGCGGCGAGGGTGACCGGCAGCCTCGAGAGCCGGGTGAAACTGCCGGCGGTCTCGTCGAGCCGGTGAACCAGCACCTGACCGGCCGAATCGCCGGGCGACCCGTCGAAGATCGAACGCAGGAAATGCGACTCGCCGCCGAGGAGTGCATCCCCGGCCGCGATCAGGGCTAGCGCGACCACCGCGGCGATCACTCCGAACCAGGCGAGACGAGGGCGCTCGAGGATGAAAGCCGCGGCGATGACGGCGGCCACCGGGAAGATGATCGCCGCGCCGACGTCAGCGCCGAACCGGCCCGCGGCGAAGATCACGGTGCCGGCCAGGCCGGCCACCAGGAAGGCCGCCGCGGCCCGCCTTCGTTCAAGTCCACCGCCCCACGCGGTGAGCGCCGCGCCGACCCCGGCCGAGGTCAGGATCATCAGGGTCGATTCGAGCTCGTTCCCGATCCCGTAGAAACGCGCGCCGAGCCCCGGGTTCGGGCCGACCACGGCCTTAGGGGTCAGCACCGAGCCGGCCAGCATGTCGATCGCGTAAGGACCGACCGTCACCAGGCAGGCGACCGCCAGGGGGGCGAATCCGGGTAACAGCCGCAGCAGCGCGAAGGCCACCGCCGCCGGGAGCAGCGTCGCCACCGCCCGCTCGACCCCGAGCGATGGGGAGAACGCGGCGGTCAGGAGCAGCGCCGCCGGCAGCAGGATCACCGAAAGGGCGAGCAATTTGACCGCGACCCGGGCGAGCCGGCCGCGGCTGACGGCAGCGGCCCCGGCCGCCAGCAGGACCCAGATCAGGATCGGCACCAGCAGGGCCGCGCCCCGGCGCTTGCCGACCTGCTGGTACCGGCCTTCGAGCTTGTTCAGCGCCTCGTAGTCGATGACGCCGCCCGAAGAGATCGGCAGGCCGGTCATCACCTTGGGTACTTCGACGCCGAAGTAATCGAGGACGGTCGGCGCGAGGTCGGTGGTCAGGACGTAGCCGTCGGTGCGAGTGCTCGGCGAGGTGAGCATCCCCTCGAAGCCGGGCCCGGCGATCGCGATCGAGAGCTGATCACCCGAATCAGCCGGCGGACTTTCGATGACGATCAGCAGCTGGCCCCTTTTGCGATTCCGGGCCAATTCGGTGGCTCCGGAAAGCGTCGTACTTCGGATTTCCAGCGCCCGGGGGCATATTTCAGGCGCACAGCCGGACTGAATCGGGGTCAGATGGCCGGCCCGATCGACGCCCATCAGAGCCGGCCTGCCGGTACCAGACGCAATTGCCGTTTCGAGGCCCGCGACAGCCAGCGTGGTGGCTAAAAGACCGGGCCGGAGGTCAGGTGATGCCAGGCGTGCCCGTTTTCGGATTTTTTCCCATGGAAAAACCTTTTCCGGCGTAATTACCAAAGTGTTCAACGCTGTGTCATACGCGCTGTCAAACGCCCTTGAGCCCTGACTTACATCAAGCCATGTCTGGTTGGCTGGCACGTCGCCCAGTCCCGGATTGAGCAGTCCGACGGCAGAGCCTCTGAGGCTGCCGAGGGCGGCCGGGGTCGAACCCTCGGGCACGACCGCGATCGTTACCAGGGGCTGGGCCGCAAGGGCCGCGCCGGGAGCAGCAACGGCCCCGCCAGGAGCCGCCATTGAAAGCAGCCAGGCAACAATCAGTATCTTGAGAACCAGCATGGCCGACCGCACCTTCGCCAAGTTCACGTTTTTCAAGATGGATCCCGAGTGGCGTCGCCGCGATCCCGCCGAGCGCGCAGCCGACAAACGCGAGTTTCTCGCGGCTTGCGACGACTTCTCGGAGGATCGGTCGCTTCGCACGTATTCAACGATAGGCACTCGCGGCGATACAGACTTCGTAGTACTGAGCCAGAGCCCGGTCCTCGATGACATCCACACCCTTCACGTGGTGCTCGGGCAGTCTGGGCTGGCCAAGTGGGCGAGCATCCCCCACTCCTATCTCAGCGCGACCCGGGCCTCCCCATATTCAGAGGAGAACCCCCGGAACGAGATCTGCATGTCGGATCGCAAATACCTCTTCGTCTACCCGATGGTCAAGAAAAGGTCCTGGTACGCGCTTGACCAGGAGGAGCGCGGCCGCATCATGAAGGACCACATCGCGATCGGACGGAGTTATCCGGACGTCTCGATCAATACCACCTATTCCTACGGGCTCGACGACCAGGAATTCGTGGTCGGCTTCGAAGGTGACGACCCGCTTCAGTTCCTCGACCTGGTCCAGGAACTGCGTTACACCGAATCGAGCTCCTATACGGAATCCGAGACCCCGATCTTCACCTGTGTCTCGATGTCGACCGCCCGGGCGCTCGATGCCCTCGACGGCACCGCGGTCAGCTCGGTCACCGCGGCGGGAACGGTCTGAGGCCGACATGACCGTGACGATCCCCCCGGAGCAGCTCGCACCGGTAGGCAACGACGTGGAGATCGCCTTCGACGATCGCGGCAACCCGGACGACCCGGCGATCCTGCTTGTGCCCGGCCTCGGCACCCAGAAGATCTACTGGGACGACGAGTTCTGCGAGATGATGGTCAGCCGCGGCTTCCGTGTAATCCGCATGGACAACCGGGATTGTGGCCATTCCACGGTCCTCGACGGGCTCGGCGCCCCCGGGCTGATCCCGATGATGCTCGGAATCCCACGCGGGCTGCGATACACGATGTCCGAGATGGCACTCGACGGCATCGGCGTGCTCGACCACCTCGGCATCGAGAAAGCCCACATCGCCGGCTTCTCGATGGGCGGCATGGTCGTCCAGACGATGGCGATCGGCCATCCCCACCGGATACTTTCGCTCTGCTCGATCATGTCCCGGACCGGGGCCTTCAAGGACGCTCTGCCGGGATCGAAGGAACTGGTGGCCCTGATGAAGGTGACACCGAGCGACCTCGAGGGCTTCATCGAACGGATGGAGTTTCTGTCCAGGGCGATCGGCTCGCCGGCCTATCCGACCGACCCCGACCGCCTGCGGGAGAAAGCGACCGAGGCCTGGCATCGCGGCATCTACCGCGAAGGCACCGCCCGTCAGCTCCACGCGATCAACTGCCAGCCCAACCGGACCCGCGGCCTGCGAAAGCTCGACATGCCGGCCCTGGTCATCCACGGCTCGGCCGACCGCCTCGTCTTCCCGCGTGGCGGCCGCGCAACCGCCCGGGCCATCCCCGGAGCCAAATTGCGCATCTACGAAGGCATGGGGCACGACTTGCCGATCGAGCTCTGGCCGCAGTGGGCAGCCGAGATCGAAGCGAACGCAGCCCGCGCCGTCGCCGCATAGCCAACCCGCGAAGTCGGATTCCTTAACCTGTAAGTGAATGAGTAATCCAGGCACCCAGGACAATCCCCTCCGCGTCGCGATCATCGGAGCCGGCCCCTCCGGCTTCTACGCCGCCGACCAGATCCTCAAGGATCCCGAGACCCATGCCCAAGTCGATCTCTTCGACCGGCTGCCCACCCCCTACGGGCTGGTCCGCGGCGGAGTCGCGCCCGACCACCCGAAGATCAAGTCGGTCACCCGGGTCTACGAACGCACCGCGGCGAAGGAAGGCTTCCGCTTCTTCGGCAACGTCGAAGTCGGACGCGATCTCGGCATCGCCGACTTCGAGAACCATTACCACGCGATCATGTACACCTTCGGCGCCGAGGCCGACCGCGAGCTGGGCATTCCCGGCGAGGACCTTCCCGGCAGCTACGCCGCTACCGCGTTCGTCGGCTGGTACAACGCCCATCCCGATTACGCCGACCGCGATTTCAACCTCGATCAGGCAAAGCGGGCCGTGGTCATCGGCAACGGCAACGTCGCCATGGACGTCAGCCGCATGCTGGCGCTCGACGACGCCGAGCTGCGGAAGACCGACATCGCCGACCACGCGATCGACGTGCTCGACGCGAGCACGATCGAGGAGATCGTCGTGCTGGGCCGCCGCGGCCCGGTCCAGGCGGCTTACACCAACCCCGAGATCAGGGAGCTCGGCGATCTCGAAGAGGCCGATGTGATCGTCGATCTCGCCGACGTCGAACTCGATCCGGTCAGCCAGGCCTTCATCGAATCGGACGAAGCCGACAAGACGACCCGGGTCAACGTCGAGATCGTGCGCGAGTTCGCGGGCAAGACACCCGAGGGCAAGCCGAAGCGCATAGTTCTGCGCTTCCTCGCCTCGCCGATCGAGATCAAGGGCGGCGACCACGTTGAGAGCATCGTGATTGGCCGGAACGAACTGGTTGATGAAGAAGGCACGCTACGCGCCCGCGACACGGGCGAGCGCGAAGAGCTCGAATGCGATCTCGTCCTGCGCTCGGTCGGCTATACCGGCATCCCGATCCCGGGCATCCCCTTCGACCAGAAGCGCGGCACCATCCTCAACCAGCACGGCCGGGTGCTCGAGGAGCACGGCGGATCGCACCGCACCGGCCACTACACCGCCGGCTGGATCAAGCGGGGGCCTTCAGGCGTGATCGGCACCAACAAGAAGGACGCCCAGGAGACGGTCACCCACCTGCTCGAAGACGTGGCTGTCAGCCAGTTGCTGGAACCCACCTCACCCGATCCGAACGCGATCGAAGCCCTGCTCCAGGAGCGCGGCGTCCATTACGTCAGCTTCAGCGGCTGGGAGAAGATCGACCAGGCCGAAGTCGGCCGCGGCGAGCCGCACGGCCGGCCCCGGGTCAAGTTCGTGCGGGTCGACGAGATGCTCGACCATGCCGCCGACAAAGTCACGAAGTAGGCTCGTCCGATGCCCGCCGACCTGCTCGAACTCAAAGGCATGATCGAAGCCGCCCTGCCCGGCTCGACCGCCGCCGTTGTCGACGAAACCGGCACCGGCGACCATCTGCGAGCCGAAGTCAAGGCGCCCCAGTTCGAAGGCCTGACCCGGATCAACCAGCACCGGCTGGTCAAAGCCGCGGTCCGCAGCCGGTTCGACGACGGAACGATCCACGCGCTGACCATAAAAGTCATCGAATAGACAAACCAAAACGTTCTGGAAAGCATTTCCCGCTCCATTACCTTGAAATGCTTTCCAGAATGGGTTTGGCTGGGGCCGGTGGGGCCGATGTTCTAGCATCCGTTCCATGGCTGACCAGGAACTGACTGAACGCGTACAGGAGTTGATCTCCGAGAACCCCGTGCTGCTCTTCATGAAGGGCACACCCGAAGCGCCGCGCTGCGGCTTTTCGATGCGCACGGTGCAGGTGCTCGACCAGATGGGCGTCGAGTACGGCGCGATCGACGTGCTGCCGGCGCTCCAGCCGCTGCGCGAAGTGACCACCGAGATCTCCGACTGGGAGACCTTCCCGCAGCTTTACGTCAACGGCGAGCTGGTCGGCGGAGCCGACCTCGTCGAGGAGATGTTCGCCTCGGGCGAGCTGGCCACGGCGCTGGGCGTCGAACAGCCGAGTGCTGCCGAAGAGGCTGAGGTTCCCGAGAGCGCCAACGAGCTGCCGGCCCAGAGCCCGCCGCTCAAAATCGAAGGCGCCTGAACCAGCCCCAGCCCGTTCAGGGCTACTGAAGGTCCCCGAAGGCCGTCGAAAGGTCGTCGGCCGCTTTGCGGCTGTAGTCGGACGAGAGGCCGGTCAGCAGCAGTCCGCTGGTTGAAATGACTACCGCGACACCGGTGATGAGGGCCGTCGCATAGAGCAGTGGCCAGGCTCGCAGGTGGTAGACGTAGTCAGCCGGGTCGGCCGGGGAGTTGAAGATGTCCATCAGCTGCTGGTCGATGTTGCCGCCAGGGCCGAACCAGGCCAGCCCGTTGTGCGTGAAGGAGGGCAGGCCCTTGAGAAGGACGAAGATCACCATGCCGGCGATCAGAAGAAGGATGGAAGACGCCAGCGCGCCGAGCAAAAGCTCGACGCGCCGGTCCGTCCGGTCCCGTCCCCGTGGTTCGGGTTCGGGTGTTTCGTTGAAAGCCGAGGCTTCCACTACTTGAATGGCACCCATTCAGATGCCGCGATGCGGAGGGCGGCCTTGTTCGACCGGATCCACTTGATCCACTTCTTGGATGCTCCCGAAGCGGCGCCTCGGGTCACCATGTAGAAGCTGCGGAGGCCGCCGTACTGGCCGGACTTCGCGTTACGCAGCGTGCAGGGAACGCCCTTGTACGCACCAACGGTCGTACCCTTGGTGAAAGCGAGCGAGACGTAGCCGACTCCGGCCTTGTCGCGCTGGACCGGCTGCTGGACCAGGCCGTTCGATGCCTTCTGAGAAGCTCCCGAGAAGATCTTCTTCGGACTCATGAAGATCTTGTCGAATGCATCCTGTGTTCCGGAAGCAGGGGTGCGAACGAACAGGTCGATCGTTCCCTTCTGCTTGGCTCCGGGGACCTGGCTCCAGCTCCGGACTCCTCCGGAGAAAATCGACTGGACCAGGTTCTGGTCGTATGAAGCGACGGCATTTGCCGGGTTTGTCACCAGGCAGATGGCGTCTTTGGCGATCCGGTTGAAAACGATTCCACCGGGGTCGCCGGGCTTGGGGTCACGGGAAGACATCCCGATCGTCACACGTCCGCGGGAAACATCGGAGATTCCCACATCAGATCCGCCCTGGAGGATCTTGAATTTCGGACAGCTGCCACCCTTGCAGGTCTTGACGTACTTCTGGGCCAGCAAGGTTGCGAGCGGCGCGACCGAAGTCGATCCACTGATCGTAATAGTTGGTTTGGCCTGCGCCGCGGCTGCCGGGATCGTCATCAATCCCAGGAGTGCGAGCAAAAGCCCCGCGATACTCAATTTTGAACGCTTCATGTTCCCTCTTTTCCTTTTCTCAGACCTTTTCTGATTGACGCGAACTATCGACCGAAGCCACGGCCCTGTTGTTACGAGGCCGTGACTTCGACGAGAGTCCGCCTGGACGACTAGATGACTAGTTCCACGAACTCAGCCCACGTATTGAGCCAGCGCTCTCGGTGGCAGGCCGAGTTGATGGTTTAGGGCGATCGCCGCGGCCAGGGCAACGAAGCGGCTGACCAGCCGTGTTCGCAGGCCATGCAGGGT